>JAJCYL010000236.1 GCA_029262955.1 Cytophagales bacterium
ATCAAAGGCCTCCGGTGGCAAAGGAGCCCCTGTGGAGCCGATGGATCTTAAGTTTGAAAGATCGTAATCATTAAGTGGATTTAAACCCCTTTTCATGCATGCGGTGAGATATGGGGCACTTGTTCCAAAATGATGGAGAGGTATTGCATCGGCCAGCTTCCACAATGTTCCGAGACTGGGGTACCCTGGGCTTCCATCAAAGAGCACAGTAGTTGCACCCATTAATAAACTTGCTTGAAGAAAATTCCACATCATCCAACCGGTTGTGGTGAACCAGAAGAAATTCTCTCCCGGATGCACATCATTGTGAAAAGCCATGTATTTGAGATGCTCAAGCAGAACTCCTCCGTGCGAATGAGTGATGGCTTTCGGTTTACCGGTTGTACCGGAAGAATAGAGTATCCAGATTGGATGGTCAAAGGGAACAGGTGTGAATTCAAGCTCCTCACTGGGATTAGTAGCTGACACTACATCATTCCACAATGAAGCGTCACTTAAACCGGATGAATTTTGCTCACAATACGGTATAAAAAGAGTTTCCTTCACTGAGGGCAGCGCCGCTCGAATCTGATCGATCTCATCAAACCGCATAAAACATTTACCTCCATACTGGTATCCGTCTACGGTTATTAAGAGTTTGGGCTCAATCTGAGTGTAACGATCAATTACTGTATTGACACCAAAATCAGGAGAGCAACATGACCAGATTGCTCCAAGAGAGTTGACAGCGAGGAAGCAGATGATGGCCTCCGGAATATTAGGCAAATAGCCTACCACACGGTCACCCTGGTTAACTCCCTTGATAATTAAATAATCTCTTATGGCAATGACTTGTTGTTCAAGTTCTTTCCAACTAATATTTATAGGAGGGTTGGTCTCAGAATAAAAAGTAATGGCCGGTCGACTTTCACTTTTTTGGCGAAAGATGTGTTCGGCGTAATTAAGAGTTGAACCGTCAAACCACTTAGCGCCTGGCATGTCATGAGAGGATAAAACAGATTCATAGGGAGAGTGGTGAATAATTTCAAAATATTCCCAGATGCTTTCCCAGAAATCCTCGATGTGATCAACAGACCATTGCCATAGGTCATTATAGTTTTGAAAGGACAATCCTTTCTTCTCACTTAACCACTTTTCAAATGCTTTTAGATTGGATTGTTCAATGAAGTCCTTTGAGGGTTGCCATAAAATCGGTGATTGATTCATAGGTATTTTGCTTTGGCCGACCTTTATTTTACGATAAACCATACTCAAATTATTAATCTTCCAACCACGACTTGAAATATTTCCCATCATCAATCCTCATGGCATTTTCTGTAATTTGAAGTGGCTTAAAAGTATCAATCATGACAGCCAATTCCTCCGTTGATGTTTTTCCAATGCTTCTCTCATAGGCACCAGGGTGAGGGCCATGAGGAATGCCACCAGGATGCAAACTGATGTAGCCTTTTTCAATGTTGTTGCGACTCATGAAATCACCATCGACATAATAGAGCATTTCGTCAGAGTCGATGTTGGAATGATTGTAAGGTGCTGGTATTGATTTTGGATGGTAATCATACAACCGGGGACAAAAAGAACAGACTACAAAGGTGCTCGTTTCAAATGTTTGATGAACAGGAGGTGGTTGATGCACTCTGCCGGTAATGGGTTCGAAATTGTGAATCGAAAACCCGTAAGGGTAATTATAACCATCCCATCCAACTACGTCAAAAGGATGAGTTCCATAAACTAATTCGTGAAGCTGTCCCTCTTTCTTTATTTTGATTACAAAATCCCCCTTTTCGTCATGTGTTTCAAGATCCTGCGGTAGTTTATAATCCCTTTCACAAAATGGGGAGTGCTCCAACAACTGACCAAACCAATTTCTATACCTTTTAGGGGTATAGATGGGATGAAATGATTCAGCATACAGGATGCGATTATCCGCGGAATCGAATTCTATCTGATAGATCATGCCTCTGGGAATCACCAGATAATCACCATACTCGAATTTTATATTCCCTAATAAAGTTCTTAAAGTTCCGGTTCCCTGATGAATGAATAGTAGTTCGTCCGCATCCGCATTCTTATAAAAATAGGAAGTCATCGATTGTTGAGGAGCTGCCAGACCAATATAGATATCACTGTTGATTAGAAGTGGTTCTCGACTTTCAAGGAAGTCTTTTTTCGGTTTGACATTAAACCCATGGAGTAACCGAGAGGTCATATTTTTTTCAATCGCAATCTTCGGACGAACATCAATAGTGCCTGCAATTTCTCTAACCATGGTTGGTCGATAGATTTCATATAGTAAGGAAGACATTCCATCAAAACCTATAGTTCCGAACAATTGCTCATAATATAACCCACCGGATGGCTGCTCAAATTGAGTGTGCCGTTTAGGGGGGATTTTGCCAAGTTTATGATAAATGGGCATATTTAATATTGCTTATTGAAAAAAAAATCAATTGCTAAAGTTGAGTCTGTAAAATTAGCTCATCTGGACTTATACTTCAATTTCAATCGATTGTTAGCTTATGATCCACATCATGCAATAGCCTGCCAGCAAAGCAATTGTATTGCTCTATTATTTTGAACGCATTTGATTGAGGTTAAGACAAGTTATATTTAGTGGTCTATCTGATACTTATGAACTACGGCAAAATATTTTTCTGGTCAATCACAGTGGCTTTAGGTGGTTTCCTTTTCGGCTTTGATACGGCAGTGATTTCTGGAGGAGAACAAGCCATTCAAAAATTATGGTCCTTGAGTGATACTATGGTTGGGCAAATGGTAGCCATGGCTCTTTATGGTACCGTAATAGGCGCACTTTTGGGTGGATTGCCAGCGGATCGCCTAGGACGAAAGACCTCTCTTTTCTGGATTGCCATTTTATACCTGGTGTCTGCACTTGGTTCAGCCCTGGCCCCCGAAGTTTATTCTCTGATGTTTTTTAGATTTATTGGTGGGCTTGGAGTGGGGGCTTCTTCTGTAGTAGCGCCAATGTATATTTCAGAAATAGCCCCTCGTGAAAAAAGAGGTCAGTTGACGGCCCTATTTCAATTCAATATAGTATTAGGAATTCTAATTGCCTACTTCTCCAACTATCTGATAGGTGGAGGAGGTGACGGGAATTGGCGTTGGATGTTGGGGGCGGAAACTGTCCCCGCTTTGGCGTTTGTTATAATGATTCTTTTTGTGCCAAGAAGTCCAAGGTGGTTGATTGTAAAGCGAGGCCTGGTAGATGAAGCAAGAAAAGTATTGGAGATGATCAATCCAGCTACTGCTGAAGAACACTTAAAAGCGATCCAATCTCACAGCGAGAGTTCAGGTACTGTCGGATTTACAGAATTCATTTCGGGTAAATATAATCTGCCTATTATGTTGGCTTTTCTGATCGCCTTCTTTAACCAGGTATCCGGAATCAATGCGGTGATATATTATGCACCTCGTATTTTCATAGACACTGGAATGGGCCAGGAGGCAGCACTTCTCTCCTCAGTAGGAGTTGGTATTGCTAACCTGGTTGCCACGCTAATCGGAATGGCAATCATCGACAGGATGGGTAGAAAATTTTTGATGTACATCTGTTCTTTCGGCTATATCACTACGCTCAGTCTTATTTCACTCGCTTTCTTTACCGGAATTGGAGCTGGAACGATGTTGGTACCATTCCTCATTTTTGGTTTTATAGCATCTCACGCGGTTGGTCAGGGTGCAGTTATCTGGGTCTTTATCTCTGAGATCTTCCCGAATAATGTTAGGTCTTTTGGTAATTCTCTCGGCAGTGGCACCCATTGGGTATTTGCCGCAATTATTGCCGGTACATTCCCCTATGTGGCCAGTACACTGGGAGGAGGAACTACCTTTGCCATATTCGCATTCATGATGGTCTTCCAACTACTATTTGTTTGGAAAATGATGCCGGAGACAAAAGGTAAGTCACTAGAGGAATTAGAAGAAATTCTAATTAAATGATTGAGGTTATATTTATATTGAACCTATGAGTCAAAGCAATAATCCCTGGCACGCGGTAGACACCGGAGAAAAGGCCCCAGATATCGTAAATGGTATTATAGAAATACCTACTGCCACACGTGCGAAATATGAATTGGACAAGGACAGCGGCCTGCTTAGGTTGGACAGAGTATTGTACGCCTCCATCTACTATCCTGCCAACTATGGTTTTATTCCCAGGACCTACTGTGATGATGGCGAACCT
>JAJCYL010000237.1 GCA_029262955.1 Cytophagales bacterium
AGTAAGACACCCCCTAGATACCATTTGTTCACTAAAAGTTGGTATCTCGAAAAATTGGGGGCATCATCCAAAACCAAATGATTGGAAAGATTGGCTGGACCGACCATTGATTGAACAATGTGCACATCATTGGAACTATATCAATTCAATTGGATTTGAAAAAGTAGCGCATTTGGTGAAAATCATGCGATTTGAAAAGATGTTACTTAATCCAATGGGTTTTACCTCGGATATAAATGAAATCCTGGCCATAGATTCTAAGCGCAATAATGCCCAGATTTTGGAATGGGTGAATCGAGTTCAGAATAGTAACAATAGTAATTTCAAGGAAGCAAAAACCTCTCAGCCATATTCAACCAATGACCACGCTGTTAGAGTTGAACGTTGGAGAGAAAATATGACGCAAAATGAACTCCATCAAGTACTCCCAATTATTGCAGAAACTGCCAACAAATTTGGCTATGACCTACCCGCTTAATCAACAATACTATTCATATTTTAAGGACTCCACTGGATTAGCTGTGGCAGCCTTATAAGTTTCCCAACCCATTGTCAAAAATGTAATTGTCAAGACCACGAATGTGGGTATGAGGATGACATCCAGGGAAATACCAATCTGGAGTGAAAAATCCTGAAGCCAATATTGATAAACTAAATAAGTGGCCAATGGAATAGCTATTAGGCTTGCAACAAGAATGAGCCGAATAAATGTTATCACCATGATATATGCTATCTGTGCAGTATTTGCTCCGAGGACCTTTCTGATACCAACCTCCTTAATCTTTTGCTGGGCCATAAATGATGATAAGCCGTAGACGCCAAAACAAGTCAATAGAATAGCAAGAAAAGTGAAGTTCTTCGTCATATCGGCAATTTGATTTTCCTGGACATACATTCGGTGAAACTCATCGTCAATAAACCAGTAATCAAATCCGTATTCAGGATAAAGCTTCCTCCATGTCTCCTCTAAAAAGGTCAATTTACTGGAAAAATCACCCTCAGTCAGCCTTACATGAATAATCAGATCATCATTTCTCGGGCGTGGAGTAACCACCAATGGTTCAATTTCATTGTAGCCTGATTCGTATGGAAAGTCTTTGACAACTCCTATCACAGTACCCACAATAGCGTTTGCAAAATCCGAATCTCCCCCAAAATTTAGATTCCGGGTCTGCAGTAATGTTTTACCAATCACCTCGTCAGGACTCATTTTGAGCTTTTTCACAGCTGTCTCATTAAGGATGTAGGTGGAGGAATCAGATGTATTGCCATCTTCAAAGTATCGGCCCGCGATCAATTCCATGTCAAATGTTTTTGGGAAGTCGTAATCACCATTTAGCCGTTTCCACTGTAAAACGTCTTCCCCAAGATCAGGCATTTTATAATCCATCCTGATGGGACCAAAATAATCCAGTCGAGGTAAGTGATTGGCTAGTGTGACATACTCAATCGCTGGATTCTGAGATAATTCGTTTTTATAAACCTGGTACTTCGGAATAGTTACCGGTCCATTGAACCCGCCATACCGGATAGAAACAACCTGTTCACCTGCCTCATTCAATTTAGAAGACTGCATTAAATTGAGCTGTTTGATGATCACTAGGCTTGAAACAATAAGGACAATTGAGATACAGAACTGTAAAGTGGTCAGTATTTTTCTAAACATTCCTGAATTACTTTTTTGACTGAAATTCCCTTTCAAAACAGCCGCTGGTTGAAATCCGGTCATATATAAAGCGGGATATAAACCTGCTATCAATGTTGTGAACAATATAATTGCTGCAAATGTTGTCAGGATCTGAACCGAAAAAAGATCGCTCATTACAAAATCTTTCTGAGTAAGATCATTGAAATATGGAAGGAACACTATCACTAATAGAAGCGCAAGAACACCCGCTATTAAGACCGTCATAAATGACTCCATCATAAATTGTGTCATCAGGTACAGCTTACCACTACCGAAAGTTTTTCTAAGGCCAATTTCTTTTGCCCTTCTTACTGAGCGGGCAGTAGTCATATTGATATAATTGATACAAGCTACTGCAAGGATCATGATGGCAATGGCAATGAAGATGTAGATATACCTTTTATCGGCCGATTTAACAGATTGAGACCAATCTATGGCGTCATCAAAATGAACATCTTGTATGTTCTGAATCACGATTTCTACTTCAACTGGGAAACCATTTGCTGCTATGGCTTCATCAACTTTTGACTGTATATCCTCTTTTATCAGGGGTATATCATCAGGGTTTTCACATACGAAGAACGATTGGGTAAACAGGTTAAGGTTAGGATCCCACCGATCAAAATCTTCAGGATTATCCACAAATTGACGGCGAGCTTGATGGTTGACAATATAATCTGGTCGTAAGTAAGAATTAGCTGGGAAGTCCTTTATTACAGCGGTCACCAGTAAACTGATTTCTGTACTGTCAGTAGCAAACATGTGGGATAAACTGACCACTTCATTGATAGGTTCTCTATCTCCAAACAGTGTCTTAGCTGCCGTCTCAGTTAAAACAATTGAATTAATCTGAGGCATTATCTCTTCCCGACTACCCTTTATTACCTCCATATAGTACATCTCATTGAAATTAGGTTCAGCCCATATGATTTCTTCCGTCATGACGATTTTATCCATCGGTTTGTATTTGATGGTGGTCGGCATGCCCGTAAGTTCGAAACCCACATTATTGGTTACACTGGGAAATGTCTCTTTCAGGTAATTGTCAATACCAGCTGGTCCTCCTGGAAATGCGCCACTGAAATTTGGAGCTTCAATTGCATAACCTAATACATAGGTATTATCAGCATTAGGGTGCATTGAATCATGAGACAATTCATTGATACAATACATGATGATTACTAAGGTAGAAGCGATCCCAATGGATAGACCCAGGATGTTTGTCAAGCCATGACTATTCTTACGCAACAGGTTTCTTAAAGCAATTTTATAGATGTTTTTAAACATGATTAGTTTTGAGTTTTGACATTATTAATTTACGAATATTTTATATCTTCAATGTCATCTGATAGTAAAGAGATGTCACAAGGCAAAAATTTTTTAAACTCAAATTAATATGATAAACCTAGCGTATTGTCCCTGATTTGATTAAAATTTCATTGTCATTATTCACCGCAATACTCAGCCAATCAGATGACTTTGCGGCCAAACTGTATTGCTTATTCAACACTCTATTCGTTATAAAATTTGTCGCTATAAACCAGATTGTCCTGATCGTCGAAGACGAAGACTTTAATTCAGTCACCCCAAGATCATAACCAACTAATCCAAATATCCCATCCTTTAGTTTCTATCTAACAGTATTAGATCGCGAAACAGAGTTTTTTTCAGTGCAATGCAAATTGTAAGTAGTGGGGTTTACGAATGGGTAGTTTCACTTCAGAGTAAGAATAATAAGTACTCAGAAATTACTAAAATACCTATAGAAATTTCCATTCCACTATTCGAGGAAAAACAAGAATCCGAAAGCAGCTAATCTGTCGAAAATCAGGCATCTTCTGTCATCCTTTTCTACAAATTCCCGTAAGTCTCTGAGTAATAAAGCATTTGTTCGGTGAAATCGTCGGGATACTCCAACCTAACGTCCACAATCTCTCCATCTTCTGCAATTGGTATTAACAGTGGATTAATAAAACCTCCGTATGGAGCGCTATTTAGTTTGGCCGATCTTTCGAGCACCTCTGCATGTAACTCCGGATCCACCTGAACTCCATAGGTTTCGAATAATGCACGAGCTGCTTCATAGTCTCCCTGGGATTTGATTCGTTGGACCTCTCTTAATAGCTGACCAAATAATTCACTTAATTTGTCATAGTCATTGATTGTAAAATAGGTTTTGCCATCCCTTACAATTTTTTCAATCACATTGTCTGCCTTACCGTTTTCGTATGCCCATCGGGATACCATGGCTCTGTTTCGCATGTGAGACTCTTCT
>JAJCYL010000238.1 GCA_029262955.1 Cytophagales bacterium
CCTATGATTCCGGCTTTTGATGCCGAGTAATTAGACTGCCCTGCATGTCCTCGAAGCCCTACTACGGAGGTAATATTAATTATGGAACCACTACGTTGTTTCATGAACGTACGGGAGGATGCTTTGACTGTGTTAAAACAAGACTTAAGGTTAATGTTGATCACTTTGTCCCACATCTCTTCTGTCATGCGAAGTAGAAGATTGTCCATGGTAATGCCCGCATTATTTATCAGCACATCTAATCCACCAAATTCATCTACTACATTTGTAACCAACTCGTTGGCGGCATTATAATTTGAGGCGTCTGACTGATAACCTTTTGCCTTAATTCCGTGACCGGAAAGTTCTTTTTCCAACGCCTGACCTTTTTCCACACTTGATAAGTACGTGAATGCAACATTCGCACCATTTTCCGCATACCTTAATGCAATTCCCCTTCCGATGCCTTTGGATGCTCCCGTTATCAATGCGGTCTTTCCTTCCAGTAATTTCATTCTTTCTTGTCTAAGTTGGTGATAAGTGAAATATACTTTCCAAATTAAACACTCTTTTAAAGCTTAGCCAAAAGTCATTAACAAGATGGATATTGGTTTTGATCTCGGGCCAAACGAATTAAATTTGCCGCCCGTTCATTTACATATATTTAAAAAGAATAAAATATGGCAACGAAATATGATTTGATAGTAATTGGAAGTGGACCAGGCGGATATGTTGCCGCAATCAGGGCCTCACAATTGGGTATGAAGGTTGGAGTTGTTGAAAGGTCCGAATTAGGTGGAATATGCTTGAACTGGGGATGTATTCCAACCAAGGCATTGCTCAAGAGTGCTAATGTTTTTGAATACATTTCTCATGCAGCTGATTATGGCATAGAGGTCAAAGGTGCCAAGGTGAATTTTGACGAGATGGTGAAAAGAAGCCGAGGTGTTGCCGATGGAATGAGCAAGGGGATTCAATTTCTTTTTAAGAAAAACAAGATTGATCATATCTCAGGTTTTGGCAAATTAAAAAAGAACAAAACTGTTGAGGTTACTGACGAAAAAGGGACAAAGACTGATTATTCAGCTACCAGTATAATCCTGGCTACCGGCGGACGAAGTCGTGAATTGCCCAATCTTCCAATTGACGGGAAAAAAATAATCGGGTACCGGGAAGCAATGACACTTCCAACGCAACCTAAGTCTATGGTAGTTGTTGGATCTGGGGCAATTGGTTCAGAGTTTGCCTATTTCTACAATTCGATCGGTACCGAAGTTACGTTGGTCGAGTTCTTGCCTGAGATTGTACCGTTAGAAGATGAAGAAGTTTCCAAGCAGTTGGGACGCTCCTTTAAGAAGTCTGGTATTAAAGTTATGGTCAGCTCCGAAGTGACCAATGTTGATACTAAAGGCAAAAGTTGTAAAGTCACTATCAAGACTAAAAAGGGTGAAGAAAAAATTGACTGTGATATAGTTTTATCAGCCGTTGGAATTTCTACCAACCTTGAAGACCTGGGATTAGCAGATGTAGGGGTTTCTACAGACAAAGGCAAAGTGTTGGTAGATGATTACTACCAAACCAACATTCCTGGAGTATATGCTATTGGCGATATTGTTAAAGGTCAGGCATTGGCACATGTGGCATCTGCTGAAGGGATTATTTGCGTCGAAAAAATTGCCGGCGAGAATCCACAGCCACTTGATTACAATAATATACCTGGTTGTACTTATTGCTCGCCTGAGGTAGCGTCAGTGGGTTATACTGAAAAAGCTGCTAAAGAGGCCGGCTATGAGATAAAAGTGGGTAAGTTTCCATTTTCCGCATCGGGAAAAGCCAGTGCTGCTGGTGCCAAAGAAGGATTTGTAAAGGTCATTTTTGACGCGAAGTACGGAGAGTGGTTGGGATGCCATATGATTGGGGCAAACGTGACTGAAATGATAGCTGAAGCCGTAGCAGCTCGCAAGCTAGAAACTACAGGTCATGAGATTATCAAAACGGTTCATCCACACCCTACCATGTCAGAAGCAGTCATGGAGGCCGCCGCAGTTGCATATGATGAGGTGATACATCTGTAAGTGTCAATATATTGGACATCGACCAAACAAACTGAGCCTTGAGTTGTTTACTTTTTAAAGTAGACACATGGGTAAGAAGATATTGGTGGTTGGTGGTACGGCAACAGAATTGTCTCCAAAAATCAGGGTCAAGGTGATTGCGTCATCTATAGTTGACACTCCTATGGCCGAACGGCTGTCCAACAATAGGTTGCTTTGAGTATGAGAATCCTCCTTACTGGTTCTACCGGTTATATTGGCCGAAGGCTATTGCCCTTGTTAGTTGAGCAGGGACATCATGTTATTTGCATGGTTAGGGATAAACGTAGATTCGACTACAAAGATTTTGACGATAAATTTCTTGAGAACATCGAAGTAGTAGAAGCTGATTTGACTCGAAGGGATTCTCTCGCTGCCATACCAACAACTATAGATGCGGCGTACTACCTTGTTCATTCGATGTCCTCTTCTTATGAAGATTTCGGAAAGGAGGAGGAACTAACGGCGAGAAATTTTGCCCGAACCTTGGAGCATTCTGAGGTAAAACAAATCATTTATCTGGGAGGAATTGCAAACGATGATCATTTATCTGAACATCTCGAGTCTCGAAAAAGGGTCGAGCAAATACTGAAGGAATCCGATAAACCAGTTACTGTTTTAAGAGCCGCCATAATAATCGGATCAGGCAGCGCTTCTTTTGAAATTATTCGAGACCTGGTAGAGAAATTACCGGTTATGATTACCCCAAAGTGGTTGCAGAGTACTTGTCAACCTATTGCCATAAGAGATGTCTTGCACTATTTAATGGGAATTTTGTTGAAACCAGAAACCTATGATAAGACATTTGATATCGGAGGCCCGGACATTCTGACCTATCGTGAGATGTTGTTGGGATTTGCTGAAGTCAGGGGCCTTAAACGACTGATAATTTCCTTACCCGTTCTCACACCTCGTCTGTCGTCACTATGGTTATATTTCGTTACCTCTACTTCCTATTTGTTGGCAAGAAATCTAGTAGGAAGCCTCAGGAACGATGCTATTTGTGGAGAAAATGAAATTGCCAGGATAGTGCCACTTAAGCCGCTTCACTACAGGGAGGCTTTGAATGTTACACTACAGAAAATTGTCAACATGGATGTAGTTTCTAGCTGGAAAGACGCTATCTACTCTAATTCTTTAAGCAGTGATTTTCACAATCGCATTGAAGTTCCTAAATACGGCTGTCTTTTGGACCAGCAGATTGTTAGATTCAGAAGTAATCCTGATATTGTCTTTCAAAATGTATGGCAAATAGGCGGTCAAAGGGGCTGGTATTTTGGAAATTGGCTATGGCGGATTCGTGGATTGCTTGACAAGATTGTCGGAGGTGTAGGTTTGAGGAGAGGTAGAAAAAATGAAAACGATCTCAAACCAGGTGACGCCCTGGATTTTTGGAGGGTACTTTACGCTGATAAGTCTGAACGCCGTTTGTTGTTATTGGCAGAAATGAAATTACCCGGTGAGGCCTGGCTGGAATTTAATGTCCAGGAGACAGATTCTAATGAATTTCAACTTAATCAATCAGCCACCTTCAGACCTTTGGGTATTTGGGGTAGATTGTATTGGTACCTGATGATGCCATTCCATTTTTTGATTTTCAAGAAGATGGCTAAAAGAATTGTGACATTTC
>JAJCYL010000239.1 GCA_029262955.1 Cytophagales bacterium
CTTTTTCAGAGGCAATTTTAGCCTTCAATATTTGCGATTTGACCTGTTCAATAGGATCCTTCTTTCTATATTCATCAACCTCATCTCGGGTTCTATATTTAGCAGGATCGGACATTGAATGACCTTTGTATCGATAAGTTCTAAGTTCCAAAAGAGTAGGTCCATCACCTTTTCGTGCCCGTTCAGCTGCTTCAGTGACTGCGTTATGAACACTGATTACTGACATGGCATCAACTGCAAATGATGGCATGCTATAAGATTCTCCTAATTGATAAAGCTCAGTGACATTGGAAGTTCGTTCTACGGAGGTTCCCATGGCATAGCCATTATTTTCGATAGCAAAAATTACCGGAATCTTAAGAGTCATGGCCATATTCAAGGTTTCATGAAATGCTCCCTGACGTACGGCCCCATCACCCATATAGCAGATACAGACATTGTCATTGCCTTTATATTGGTCAGCAAATGCAATTCCTGCACCTAAAGGGATCTGCGCACCTACAATGCCATGTCCGCCGAAAAATCCTCTTTCTTTATCGAACATGTGCATCGATCCACCTTTTCCCTTAGAGATTCCGGTGGCTTTAGCGAATAATTCTGCCATCACCGCACCGGGATCAGAACCTAATACCAATGGATGGCCATGGTCACGATAGGCAGTGATGTACTTATCACCTTCTTTTAATGCTGATACCGAGCCGGATGCAACCGCCTCCTGACCTATGTAGAGATGACAAAATCCCCTGATTTTTTGTTGACCATAAAGTTGTCCGGCCTTCTCTTCAAAACGCCTGACGAGTAACATTGTCTCATACCAGAACATCCACGTTTTTTTTGGAAAATCATTCTTCGCCTTAGCTTTGGATACAGTTTTCGCTTTGGTTCCCGCCATCTTTATTTTTTTCTCCGGATTTATAATTCTTTTGAATCCTGCGAAAATACAAAAAAGAGCTCGAAGCCAAAAAGTGAAAGATTATCCATTATCATCCCAAACATGTTCCTTAAACAATTAAGTGTATCCAATTTTAAAAACTATGAGAGCCAAAAGATCGAGTTTGATGCACAGATCATATCTCTTACTGGAAAGAATGGGATGGGTAAAACTAATTTGCTGGATGCCATTTATTATTTATCCTTTACCAGGAGCGCAATTAATGCCTCAGACCAACAAAACATTAGGTATGGAGAACCTTTCTTTTTTACGAAGGGAGTAATAAGTCGTGATGGCAAAGCGCATAAATTACAATGTACTTATGAGGTCAGCTCAGGGAAAACCTTTCTGGTGGATAATAAGCCTTTGGAGAAATTGAGTCTACACATAGGTGAATTTCCAGTTGTCATGTTAAGTCCGAATGACACTGATCTTGTTCGCGAGTGGAGTGAATTGAGAAGAAAATTTTTTGATGGCCTTCTCTGTCAGATTGATCGTGATTATCTAAACTGTTTGATTAGGTACAACCATTACCTTAAACAGAGGAATGCCCTATTGAAGGCCGGTTCAAGAGATCGTTTGCCTGATACACATCTTTTAGACCAATACGACCAGGAACTGTTGAACAATGGAAAATTACTCTGGTCGAAAAGAAAAGAGTTTTTAAAGTCATTTTCACCAGTTTTTCTTGAGCGATATCAAGAATTAGCTGGAAAAGAAACTGTATTCATTCGTTATATAACGGACTATGACAAGAAGGACCCGGAAACAGGATTGAAAGAGTCTCGACAAAAGGATATTCTGATGCAGAGAACAACTTTTGGAGTTCATCGTGATGATTTTGAATTTCTACTGGGGAAAAATGCATTAAAAAAGAGCGGCTCTCAGGGACAACAAAAATCTTTTGTAATAGCACTAAGGCTTGCTCAGTTCGAAATTGTTAAAATGAATAAGGGGTTTAAACCAATCCTATTGCTCGATGACATCTTCGACAAACTTGATGACGCCAGGATCAGTCACTTAACGAGCATGATCAGCAACAGGTATTTTGGACAAATATTTATTACTGATGCCAGACCGGAAAGAACTTCAACCTTAGTTGGCCATCTTGACGAAAAAGTTCAGATATTTAATGTTGAAAATGGTGTGGTTGTACCCCAACCTGCCTAAAATTTGTATGGCATATTACAAGAAAAATACCCGAAAGGCAGACACAACGACTTTAAAGTCGGCATTTGCAAACTTGCTTAGCGAATACCAAATTAAAGATAAGTTTAAGGAAAAGCAGTTGATTGCTTCCTGGAGTCGGGTGATGGGAAAACCGATTGCCAATCGAACGGATAAGCTCTATTTCAGAGATAAGAGGCTGTTCGTTCACCTTAGTTCAGCCCCATTGAGAAGCGAATTGGATCACTCAAAGAACAAGGTCATTGAAATTTTACAACGAGAATTTGGTGAGGAAACTATAAAAGATGTCTGCTTTTTGTAGATCGTGGAGTTCAGTTCATTGTGAACAGAGAGGCATACAAATCAATGGCAAACCATAAATTCCCTACCCGTAGGTTTTCATCAGGCGCATGTTGGTTGTCATCATAATTAGCCACAGGAATAATTAAGAGAGGCTGCTTATTCCTTTCAGTGAAATGGAAGACTGGCAATGAAGCGCCATAAGTTGGTATGAGTAAAGGCTCGTCATCGCTGACCTTACTGATTGCCGCGACAATGTTCTGAGTGATGGGAATATCCATTGAAGTCCTGCTTGCTGGATATCCCTCCCGACGATTCACCTTAATGATCTTGCTATATTTTAATCTAATTGCT
>JAJCYL010000240.1 GCA_029262955.1 Cytophagales bacterium
CTCCTCTCCTTCATTACGGAAGTAAAAAGCGCTTATAATCCCAACCAATAAGCCTAAGAGGTGTGATTCCCAAGATACATTGCCTTTAACTGCGTCAGGAAACACACCCTGTAAAACTCCACCATATAAGAATAAAAATGCCAGTGATATTGCCGTTGACTGCGGCTCTTTTCTAACTAAACCGCTAAATAATAGAAAACCAATCATTGCATAAACCAATCCACTCGCTCCAATATGAAAAGCCTCTCTACCCAGGAGCCAAACCATAATACCAGTCCCTAAATAGAGTCCTATTATTAACTTATAGGCTATACGTCTATAAAAGAATGCAATGGCCACCCCTAAAAATAAAAGAGGAAAGCTGTTGGATAGCAGATGAAATAGGTCGTCGTGGATAAGTGGGCTGGTGATAATGCCTACCGTACCCCGTAAAGTTCTCGGATAGATCCCCAATATTCTAAAATCAACATTAGAAATATACTCTATACCTTCGACCATCCACAGTCCAGAAACGAAGCATATGGAATACACCAGTCCTCGTCGGAAAGAAAGGCCATCTGAATCCATTCAATCAGTATTTTACTTCATAACCTTCACCCTTCCACTTAATCTTATTTGATACGAGCAAACTCAGTGGCAAAAAAATAAATGCCGCTGTCGAGTATATAAACATTACAGGCCAATACCTCAAGAGTCTGGGGATTTTCATTTTGTACTTAAGTACTGATAACATCATCCAATCAATAAATCCTTTAATCAAAAAGGCAGTAATAGTAGCTTTTAAAGCAAAAAACCAGCCCAACAGCAAAATCCAACTATATAAGAAATGATAAACGAAAACGATAGTCAAACCCACCCACAAATCAGGGCCTCTCTCGTAACCACCCCTAATCCATCTCCGCTGCTGGCTGAACAGATGTTTCAGAGTAGGAACTGAAATAAGATTCCCAATAGTTTCTTCAGAACCATGAAATTTGACTTTTTTTCCAGATTCAAGCACAATCTGGCTTAATGCCAAATCTTCGGCAATATTAAAATTAACCTTTTCCAGCCCCCCATAAGCCTCATATAATGATTTACGAATGGCCATATTAGGTCCTGAGCAAATGGCAGGCAATCCCCAGCCAGCCATGCCTACAGTTATTGGTTGAGTATAGGCAAGAGATACTTTTTCTAACGCGGAGACGGAAAAGTATCCATCTTCCTCGGTCATAATCAAACCTCCAATTAAACCATGGTCCTCATTCACTTCGAAAAGCATATGAGATAACCAATCCGGATGCACTCTTGAATCTGCATCTACAATGAAAAGCCACTCACCTGCGGCATGGGTGGCTCCAAAAGCTATTACACGGGCTTTAGCTTGTAAATGACTTTGTGGAGCATCTTTAGTGGTAAGTCCCCTGACAAAATCATGATTACGGGCATAGTCAGTAATAATTTCGCCAGTGCGATCATGAGAATTATCATCGATCAATATTATCTCCAGTAAATCATGAGGATAGTTCTGTGCAACCAACGCATCAACACACCTGGCCAAGTCCTTTTCTTCATTCCTACAAGCAACAAGTACAGAAACTTTTACCGGTGTTGAAGTTGGTTTCGAATTTGGCAAACGAAGCATCCCAATTGAAATTACCGCAAAAAACAGGAAGTAGCCAACAGCCAACCAGATAATAAGGTCAGGCAAAATCATTCTGATGATATGATCTTAGTGATCAATTTGCTTCTTAATGATTTCAATAGAATCATTTACAGAGTTCATCTGATTAATCGATTCATCTTCAATCAGAATATCAAAAACCGATTCAATATCAATGATGATGTCAACTATATGCGCTGAATTGATCCTCAAATCCTCGACTAAAGACTCATCGCCCGTAAGATTCTCCAATTCCATCTTAACCCCAAGATATGGCTTAATGATTTCCTTTAATTTATCAAGGATTTCGCTATCGTTCGTTATTAATCTCTCCACTTTTTCAACATTAGACATGCATTGATATCACCAAATCCAAAACTTGCCTTTGCAATGATCTCGCCGTCGAAATTAATGCATTGTTCTGGAATTTTAGATCTATGAGCATATTTTTCAATTTCCGGATGCAATTCACCGGTATTTAACGATCCATGAAAGTAACTATTGTGAAGTTGTAAAGCAGTAGCGGCTAGCTCAATAGAGCCGGCTGCGCCTAAACAATGCCCTATCATGGATTTTAAAGCATTAATGTAAGGAAAATCTTTGCCTTTACGGTTCAAAGCTTCTGACCAATTCTTAATTTCCAATGGATCAGCCATTGTTGAAGTTAAATGACCACAAATACCATCTATGTCGTTTACTCCTATATTACTGTCCTTTAAAGCAGTTGCAATACACCTTTTTACCCCTTCAGGACTTGGAGCAGTCATAGTACCTCCACTCCTTTGGCCACCAGAATTGACTTCACCCCCTAAAATCTCGGCATAAATTTTCACTCCGCGTCGCTTTGCCTGCTCCAATTCCTCTAAAACTAAAGCTCCTGCCCCTGTTCCGGGCACAAAACCCACTGCATCCTTACTCATTGGCCTACTACCCTTTTCAGGCTGATCATTGGAATCCCTGCACAAGATTCGCATAGAATCAAAAGCGGCCCAATTGTATGCCCCATGGCTCTCACAACTACCACAGAGCATCAGGTTCGCCTTGCCTCTTCGAATTCGTTCAAATCCTTGATATACCGCCTCAGTTCCTGTGCTACAAGCTGAAGAATTTGAGCCTATTAAATTACCTAGGCCAAGATATCCTCCTAAAAAGGCACTGGTGCCACTATTCATCGTTTGTTCAATAACTCTAGAACCGAGATGGCGAGTCTTACCCTCATTGACCATCTGTAGCTTTTCGCTTATAAACTCATCCATGGCCATCGAACCACAGCCATAAATCACACCACTATCCCAATCCGGCTCTTCCCTTGGTGTCAATTGTGCATCTGTCCAGGCATCAATACCCGCTATGCCACCGAAAATAATGGCGGTGTTTTCTATGAACTTTAAAAATAGAGGGTTGAAATATTGGGCCTTTAATTCATCAGATACCTCAGGGATCGCACTAATTTGACAAGCGAAATTTAATTCTTCAAGGTGAGCATTATGCCTAACACCGGATTTACCGGATTTCAGTGCCTTTTCAAATTGATCGACTCCAACTCCGTTTGGTGAAACTACCCCTAACCCAGTTATTACAACTCTTCTCGACACTCCACAGATTTAAGCGTGCAAATATATAATTGATTGACGATGTTGTCTATTAGTAGAGTGAATGTTTTATCCCATTTAGGTCTATAAGGTCATTGAATGCTGACCACTACAAAATTTCCTTGATGTAACACCGGCGACGCTTCCGCACTCGATGAAACTCCTGGTATTCTAACCAGTGATTGAGTATACTGTTATTGTCCTCCAGAGCTGGATTCATATAAGCCTTTCTTATACCCAGTTTTATCAGCTGAGGCCAGATATCCCTCATAATTAATAAAGGAATGCCAAACTTGTGGTAATTGGGCAATACTCCAATTAAATAAAAATCGGCAATGCTATTTTTCCTTAGCGCGTTGAATAAATGAATGAAACCAAACGGAAACATTTTTCCTCTGGCCTTTTGAAAAGCCCGTGACAAAGATGGCATGGTGATGCCAAAACCGACAACCTCGTCTTCTTCATTGACAATCACGCTGCTGAACTCCGGTTTTATAAAAGAAAGATACTGTTTAATATACTTTTCAATTTGTTTATCAGTCAATGCATAATAACCATATAAATTTTTGTAGGAGGCGTTTAGAACTTCAAATATTGCTCTGCCATAGGGCAACATATCTTTTGTTCGCTTGAACAATAAGCTCTTTACCTTAAAACGACCTTCGATAATCTCCGCTTTTCTTTTAATCCGATGCGGCACTTCCTGAGGAATTGTCGCCTCTATTTCAACCCAATCAGTGGCTTTCTTAAATCCAAGCTTCTCGAGGTGTACTGAGTAGTATGGGAAATTATAGATAGTAGCGATTGTCCCAATTTCCTCAAAACCATCAATCAACAATCCCTCAAAATCTAAATCAGTAAAACCTAAAGGCCCATGCATGCCGTCAAGTCCTTTAGTTTTAAACCATTTTTCTACTTCTACAATCAACGCTTCGCTTACCTCTTCGTCATCAATAAAATCTATCCAACCAAACCTCCCCAATTTCTTCTCCATTGCCTCTGTTTGGTGAATGATTGCGGCAATTCTACCAACGACAATACCATCTTTTTCGACCAGCCATTGTCGTGATTCACAGTGCTCAAAGGCAGGATTCTCTTTACTTGAAAAAGTTGAATACTCATCTTTGATCATTGGTGGAACCCAATAAGAATTTTGCTTGTAAAGATCAAAGGGGAACCTGACGAATGCCCTCAAGTCTTTTTTATTACTAACTACTCTTACTACCAATGTCATCAATCTTTAAGCTGGTCGAAGTTCGATCCAATAGAGATTATTAAGCGCTCATGTTTCAGTTCAGGAAAAGTAATCAAGATCATGATGAAATCTGATATTGATCATAATCTATCCTCTTCAAAAGCGAGTTATTTAGGGGTATCAATTAATTAGAAATTTAGAATGACTTAAATAAAATGAAAAAAATACTAATTCCTACCGATTTTTCTGAAGAAGCAGGTTTTGCTTATGATTTTGCCTATCAAATGGCTAAGAAGTCTAATTCAAGTCTTGCGCTGATTAATGTCATTGAATATCCCACAGGATCATCATTTAATTCCATGGGAATTGCTTCCGATCATGATCCGATGGAAAATATCTATATTTTGAAATTAATGGAGGCAACAACAGCCAAAATGGATGATTTGATTGCTACCAAAGACTTCAGTGACATCAAAGCCGATTATAAGATTACAATTGGTAATCCGTACTATCAGATTGAAGATGAGTTGGCACAAAATCCGGCTAGTATAATTGTAATGGGATCAAGAGGTGCTACAGGTACCAAAGAGGCTATACTTGGTTCAAATGCTGAAAAAATAATTCGAAATAGCAAAGTTCCGGTGATCACCCTGCACAATAATGCAAATATTGAAAGTATTAAAAATATCGTCTTCGCTTCCGATTTTGAAGATGAAGATCCTGAACTGATCAATCACTTATCTGGTCTCCAGGAGTTCTTTGATGCGAAAATGCACCTGTTGAAAGTCAACACTCAGGCATATTTTGCACCTACCAGGTATGACCGAAAGAAAATGGAAAAATTCGTTAAGAAATATGAGCTGAATAATATAACAATCAATATTTACAATGATGAGCAGGAAGAGCTTGGAATCAGAAATTTTGCCCTTGACATCGACGCAGATATGATTGCATTGGCAACTCATGGCAGAAAAGGATTCGGGCATTTCCTACTTGGCAGTGTGGCAGAAGATGTCGCGAATAGAACAGGAAAACCTGTATGGACATATAAAGTTGGCTAGTGAAGTTAGGTTAGTAGTTAGCTTGGCCCGGGGATTCTCCGGGCCTTTTTTTATTAAATTAAATCTCAATTTCTTCCTTATTCCGCAACACATCTAATTCCTTACCCACCAGTTCAAGATCCTCCACAATCATTTTCAAAGTAGGTCGTTTCAGAGAAAACAGCACCAGTAAAACGACAAAAGTGACGATGTGCAATTTTCCATAGGTTATTAGATATCCTATAACCGAAATGCAACCGCCAATTACTAAATACAAATAAGACCGTACGAGGCAGTTGTAGAAATGAGTTAGCTTCTTCCTTAGACCTTTTACACTAGTAATATGGCGTCTTTCCAACTTGTACTGATGAAAAGTGTAATAACTCAATCCGATTACTAAGGAGGTAAAAACACCATCAATCATTAGCTTCAGATCAGAGGTCAATTCAAAGTCAATAACCATAATTCCTTTTAAACTGGCTAAATACAGAAATGAGAAGGGTAGCAGCGGAATAGCTATCATCAGATTGAACACAAGATTAAGTCGATGATAGTAATCGACTCCCGTCTTAAATTGGACATTCTTAAACATGATCTAAGTCAATCGCAATTTTACCCATCACTTTACGGTCCATTATTTCCCTAAGTGCTTCTCCACACTGGGATAAAGAGTAAACACCATGAATTGGTGGTGAAATACCCTTTTCTTTAAATATTTCTAAGAGTGTTTCGAAATTCTTTCTGTTTTTATCCGGCTCATTTCTAAAGAATCCTCCCCAAAATACGCCAACAATGGAACACCCCTTTAGAAGGGGCAAATTCATAGGAATCTGTGGTATCTCTCCTGACGCGAAACCGACAATCAGATATCGCCCATTCCACGCGGTAGCTCTTAGAGCCTGGTCAGTAATTGGGGCTCCAACGGGGTCATAAATTACATCCACTCCTTTGCCATTGGTCAACTCCTTTGCTCTCAATTTAATGTCTTCTCTCGAATAATTAATTCCCAAATCGGCACCATTCCGCATGCAAAAATCTAATTTTTCAGCCGTACTGGCCGCTGCAATAACCTTGGCACCTAAAGCTTTTCCGATTTGAACAGCCGCAATACCCACTCCACCTGATGCCCCCAAAACCAAAAGTGTCTCGCCAGCCTTCAATTGAGCTCTATCGACCAGTGCATGATAGGATGTTCCATATGCTTCAGCGATCACCGCTCCCTGCTTAAAATCTATGTCATCAGGTAACAAAAAGGTATTGGACGCCTGTGCAATTACCTCATCTGCAAAACCACCCCATCCCGTTCCGGCGAAAACCCTGTCTCCAGGTTTTAATCCGATCACTTTAGTTCCAACTTTTTTCACAATCCCGGAAACCTCTCCACCCGGAGAAAAAGGAAATTCAGGTTGAAACTGATATTTACCCTGGACAATTAATGTATCAGGAAAGTTAACACCCGCAGCCATTACCGATATTGAGACTTCGTTTACCCCTGGATCTTCAACAGCTTGAATATCTTCCATTGTCAAACTTTCGGGTGGACCAAAAGATTTGCATAGAACTGCTCTCATAATTAGAAATTTGTTCAATTATAGAACATTGATCTGATTCACAAACAACATTCTTTTGATGAAATGTTATTATCGCTTCCAACAAATTTCTTAAATTGAACCAGTAAGCTGGTAAACTTACTTATTGAAGAATTTTAGATAGGCAATTAACAATTAAAATTATGAGTCTATTTGGTTTATTCGGACCAAAAGTGAAGAAGGAACTACTTGATAGCCATCTTAAAAATCTATGGGAAGTTGCTATGTCTGACGGGCATATTGATGACAGGGAGGTAAACCTCCTTCTTAAAATTGCTAAACGCCATGGCGTAGGCAGGGGTAGAGTCAATAAGATTAAGGGCAAGATGGATGCCATCGAGTTTTTTAAACCAGATAATGATAAGGAGCGGTTTGATCAAATGTATGATCTGGTAATGATGATGATGGCTGACAGCGAAATCGATGAGAATGAAATGCGAGTTTGTAATAAATACGCAGAAAAGCTGGGCTTTGATAAACGCATCGTTGATGATTTGGTGGTCTCTATAAGTTCAAATATTACCGTAGGAAACGATTCCGAAGAGACCAAAGAGCGAATTAAGCATATGCTTAAATTGTAACATCAGGCTGCTACCTCAGTGTAATTTCTTCTGAATTTACCTGGCGTTTGGTCGAATTTCTTTCTAAAAACCCTGATAAATGCCGCCTCAGATTTATACCCTACAGCATCCGCAATCATATTCAATGGTACTTCACCTGTTCTAAGCAATTCCTTAGCTTTCAGCATTCTCCAATCAGTCAAGTAGCTCAATGGAGTTGTGCCTACGAGCTGCCTAAATCTGTTGGCAAAAAGGGTTCTACTCACCCCTCCATGCTTTGCTAATGTATATACAGTCCAGAATTTACCAGGGTCAGTATGGATAGCCTCAAGTGCACGATTAATAATAGGGTCATTAAGAGCGGCCAAATACCCCATTTCAATTTTCATCATTTTCGTATAAACCCTTATCACCTGAATGAAAAGGACTTCAGCCAACCTTGAAGTCAATGCCGCTGCACCCGGCGTTTGCAGGCCCGTCTCTTGAATAATAATTCCACATATACTCTCCAGCCAATTGTATTCACGCTTCACATGATCCGGGACATGAATTATTTCGGGTAAAGAAGAGAATAAAGGGTGGATAAAATCATTATCAAACTCAAAATGACCACATATAATTGTAACGCCAGGTTCATTCCCATCAAAGGGTTTGAGCTTGCTATGGATATCTCTAACTACCTCAATGCCTTCTCTTAGAGCACTATTGTGATCATGAGCCAACCAATGACTTTGCCCATGAGGAAAAAGAACTATATCGCCTGGATAAAGCGTTCGTTCTTCATTCCCAGGACCTTTCAACAAACAATGACCGCTTACGATAATATGAAATTGTGAATATGGTCCGTCAGGTATATTCATACCCCAACCTGAGGGAAAATTTGATTTGAAATAAACTGAACTCTTCAGTTTGAATAAATCAAGAATGGCACTCATTGCATCCATTGGTAAATAATTATGTACGTATTATCAATTTTTATGTATTATTTGAAATAATATGTACAAATAACGATAATAGATTTGAGTATTAAAAAAATAAAATCATGAAAAATTTACTGTTACTAAATCTATTTATCATTTTAAATCAAATCACAATGGCACAAACGGATTCTAAATATTTCGTTGATGAAGACAACATTGCAATTAAAGGTTATGACCTTGTTGCTTATGCAAATCAAAATGAAGCTGTAAAGGGAAATTCAAGCTACTCGTCTGAGTATGATGGTGTAAAATGGCTCTTTAGCTCGAGTGAAAACAAAGCTGCTTTTAAGGAAAGCCCCTCAAAATATTTACCAGCCTATGGAGGTTATTGTGGTTTTGCCATGGCAGCAAAAAATGCTAAGGTGCCGACTGATCCGGAAACATTCAAATATTATAACGGAAAGTTGCATCTGTTTTTCAATGACTTATGGGATGGTCAAGCTTTCAACACAATTGTACCGTGGAATGCGGATGAGCAAAAAATGAAAGAAACAGCAGATACTAATTGGAAGGCAATGAACTGACAAAAAAAGGGCTGTGAGATCACAGCCCTTTTTTTTACTTACTATAATAATTTAATCAGCAGCATCCTCAAATATTGTATTGAAAAACTCCTGCATCTTCTGCCAAGAATCTTTGTCAGCAGCTTCATTGTACGCCAGAGGCATTTCAAATTTTACACCCAAAGTATCAGCGTCAGTACTTGTAAAACTGTGAACGGCACCCTCGTAATTAACGAATTCGTAATTAACACCAGCTGATTCCATCTCTTTCTTGAAGCCCTCTACGACCTCCTTCGGAGTGAAAGGGTCATCGGCTCCATTAAAGACCAAGACCTTTGAAATAACCTTACCAGTTTCCGCTGGCGCCTCAGTACCCAAACTACCATGAAAACTAACCACACCATCAAGGTCAACACCCATTCTAGCCATATGAAGTACTACACCTCCTCCAAAACAATAGCCGATGGCAGCTATTTTATCACCATCAGTCACTTTATTTGATTTAACAACATCCAAAGCAGCTAAGAATCTGGATTTTGCATTGTCAACATTAGCCATTACTTCGCCCATAAATGCACCCGCATCCTCAGGGTGAGCAGCAATCTTTCCGTCTCCATACATGTCAACCGCAAAGGCTACATAACCCATCTCTGCAAGCATCCGTGCCCTCTTTCTTGCGTAATCGTTGTGCCCCCACCATTCGTGCACAACTAATACAGCAGGACGTTTACCCTCAATTCGATTGTCATAGACCATAAAGCCTTTCATGGTTAATGAGTCCGTCTTATAATCGACTTCTTCCTCTACCAGCCCTTTTGTTTCTTCACTGTCAGATTCAGCAGCCTTTTCCTTTTGACCTGGTCCACAGGAAAGCATCAATCCAAGGATTAATGTAACGCCTGTCGACGCTAATTTTCTTTTTGAATAAAATGTCATGATAAAATATTATGGTTGTAAATAAAGTTAGGTTCAAAGGCCCAAGTTATGAAGATCTTGTCATTTCATAGCTTATCTGAAGATAAAACCATCTTTCAAGGGGTCATCAGGATCAATTAAGAATTCATGCTGTCCTGTGATGTAGGCACTGCCACCGACTTCTGGTATCACGGCATCCAGGTTTCCATACTTTAAAGCACTATACACTTTTCCCGTAAAAACCGTTCCCAGTATGCTCTCAATTTTGATGGTCTCTCCAATCTCAACATCTCCTCTTTTATGATGAATTGCCATCCTCCCTGATACCCCGGAACCTGTTGGGGAACGGTCGACCTCTCCCCCAGCGAATATGCATACATTACGACTGTGAAGATTTGGAGATTTAGAGCTGCCAATAAATATTGTTCCATAAAGAAAACTCAAATCTTCTTCCATTGGATGGTTAATTAACGTTTTGTCCTTTTTGGCTACTGCATTTTTTATACTCATTCCGAGCTGAATGAGTTCCTCGTAATTCTCAGGGATCAATTCAAGTTTGAATTGAGAGGCGTCCACATAAGCGTAAAATGCTCCCCCATAAGCGATATCATATTTGATGGAGCCGTAATTTGAAATTTCAATCTCCTGATCCAACGCAATGACAAAAGAGGGAACGCAGTGAAAACGACAATGGACTTTATCTCCCTCTAAATCAACAAATGCCGATAATTGTCCACACGGTGCATCAATTTTTATTTGTGTAGTAGGGCGAACCACCAACACCCAGCCCATTTCAACCGCCAATTTGGATATAGCGATCGTTGCATGTCCGCACATAGTACTGTAGCCTTCGTTGTGCATGAAAATTATACCGAAATCGCTGTCCTCCCGTTCAGGAGGGGTCAGAATACATCCGTACATATCGGCATGGCCCCGGGGTTCAAACATGAGTGTTTTTCGCCAATGATCCTGGTTTTCGTTTAGATATCCTCTTCGCTCAAGGACAGTTTCACCTTTTGCTTCAGGATAGCCTGACAAAATTACCCTGAGGGGTTCGCCCCCGGTATGCATATCTATTGTTCTAACCCTTCCCCAATTGGAGTCGGTATTTAAACTCGTCCTATCAAGTATTCTTTTATATACACTCATATCGATAACATGCTTTTAATGTCGGCCGGATTAAACTTAATAAAAAATTTATTTGAAGGATTCTATTATCTCCTACCTTTGTGCACTTCAAGACCATAATGTTGAGCAAACTATACCATACCGCCAAGCATTTCTTCCATTGCCCCTCTTAGGAGGAGGAGCAACACGACATTACCCATTGGGACAACACCCATTTATTTTTTACTACAACATCATAAACTGAATGAATACTATTTTAAGAATAGCCATTCAAAAATCAGGAAGACTAAGTGAATCTTCTTTGAATCTAATTAAGGAATGCGGCATTCGATTTTCCAATGGCGGTGGCAAACTCAAATCTTCTTCAACTAATTTTCCTTTGGAGTTCTTATTCCTAAGGGATGACGACATACCAGGATATGTCGAAGACGGAGTAGCTGATATCGGCATTGTAGGAGAAAACGAAATGGCTGAAAAAAATAAAGACATTGAAGTGGTCAAAAAGTTAGGCTTTTCCAAGTGTAGACTCAGCCTGGCTATTCCCAAATCGGATGATTACAATGACATACAAGACCTGGATGGAAAGAGCATAGCCACTTCATACCCTAATATTCTCAAATCGTACCTCGCTAAAAATAATATACAGGCGGAAATTCATGAAATTTCCGGATCTGTAGAAATTGCTCCCGGCATTGGATTGGCCGAAGCCATTTGTGATATAGTAAGTAGTGGCAGCACTCTTTTATCCAATGGGCTAAAGGAAGTTGAAACCATTTTTAAATCCGAAGCTGTACTCATTGCGAATAAAACATTGACCAGGGAAAAACAAGAATTGGTCAACCAATTAACCTTTCGCATGGATGCTGTTCAGACCGGTAAAAATAATAAGTACATATTGCTGAATGCGCCCAATGACAAATTGGAAGAGATAATCAAGTTGTTACCAGGGATGAAGAGCCCAACTGTATTGCCACTTGCGAGAAGTGGATGGAGTTCTATTCATTCTGTGATAACAGAGGACGAATTCTGGGAAAGAATTCAGAACTTGCGAGAAGTGGGGGCTCAGGGCATACTGATAGTACCCATTGAGAAAATGATACTATAATACACATAAAAATGAGCCGTCAGAAGTCACCACTCATGCAAATTGTGCAACATCCTCCCAAGGTGGAATGGGATGAGTTAATTAAAAGACCAACTCAAAATTTTACCAGTATTGAGCGAATCGTTCAGCCCATTCTGGACAAAGTGAAGAGAAATGGGGATAAAGCGCTTCTCAAATTCATTTGGGAATATGATAACGTGAAGATAAAGGAGATGTTAGTTTCCAAGGATGAATTAGCCTCGGCAGGCAAACAGGTGTCACCAGGACTTAAAGAGGCAATTAATGTTGCGATAAACAACATTGAAAAATTCCACCGGGCACAAAAGACTGAAAACATCAAAATGGAAACATTTCCGGGTGTTGTTTGTAAGAGAAAAGTGATTCCCCTGGATAAGATTGGGTTTTATGTCCCCGGCGGAACAGCACCCCTTTTCTCAACCGTACTGATGCTTGCAATTCCGGCCAGGATTGCTGGCTGTAAGGAGATTGTTCTTTGTACTCCCACCAACTCCAAGGGCCATATCAATCCAAAAATTTTATATGCTGCCAACCTGTTAGGAATTACAAAGGTCGCCAAAGTCGGTGGAGCGCAGGCGATTGCAGCTATGACTTATGGTACTGAGAGCATACCTAAAGTCGACAAGATATTTGGTCCCGGGAACCAGTATGTTACCGTTGCAAAGCAATTAGTAAGTAGGGAAAATGTTGCCATTGACATGCCGGCAGGGCCATCCGAATTACTGGTAGTCGCAGATGATGAGGCCAATCCAGCATTTGTGGCTGCCGATCTATTATCACAAGCCGAACACGGCATTGACAGTCAGGTGATATTAATTGCTTTTTCGCAGGGATTTATAGAAAAGGTAATTGATGAAGTTGGGAACCAATTGAAATCATTGCCGAGAAAAAATCTTGCAGAAAAGTCACTTTCAAATAGTCTGGCTATCGAAATGCCGGACAAAAAAACGGCTACAGAATTTATTAACCATTATGCGCCTGAACACCTAATCATTGCAACCAGAAAACCGTCCAAAATTGCAAAGAAGATACATAATGCCGGCTCAGTATTTCTAGGAGACTACACACCGGAATCTGCAGGTGACTACGCGTCCGGGACTAATCATACCCTGCCTACAAATGGTTGGGCCCGTGCTATTGCCGGCGTTTCACTTGACAGCTTTGTTAAGAAAATAACCTTCCAGGAAATTACGCCGAAAGGATTACAGGGGTTGGGTCCTTTCATTGAAAAGATGGCAGCGGCAGAGCAATTGGAAGCACATAAGAATGCTGTATCCATTCGTCTGAAACATATCAAAGAACATGGAAAGGCTTGAGAAATTAGTCCGGCCCCATCTTCTAAAATTAAAACCCTATTCATCAGCACGAGACGATTTTAGAGGGAACGCAGAAGTTTTTCTAGACGCAAACGAAAACTCCTTTGGATCTGTAGTCGACAGCGACCTGAATCGTTATCCGGATCCTCATCAGATGAAGCTTAAAAAAAAGCTATCTGAGATTAATGGGGTTGCTCCCGACAATATCTTTATTGGTAATGGCAGTGATGAGCCTATTGAGCTCCTGATCAGAGCCTTTTGCGAGCCAGGTCAAGACCGCATTGTCGTCCTCCCCCCGACCTATGGCATGTACGCAGTAAGCGCAGAAGTTAACAACGTTGGTATCAAATCTATTGCCCTGACTCAAGATTTGGAAATTGATCTATCTCGGTTGCAATCAGATCTGACTGCTGAGGATAAGTTGATTTTCATCTGTAGTCCCAACAATCCTACAGGGAATCTCATAGATTCGGATTCGATTATTGACTTACTAAAATCTTTTGAAGGCATAATAATCGTTGATGAAGCCTATATTGACTTTGCTGATCAGCCAAGCTATACCCATCGACTTGCTGAGTTCCCCAATCTGGTAGTCTTACAGACCTTTAGCAAAGCCTGGGGAATGGCTGCTGTCAGATTAGGTGTTGCTTACGCTAATTCATTCGTTATCGAAGTTTTGAATAAAATTAAACCACCTTATAATATTGACAAGTATACGCAAGAGGCAGGATGTCGAGCTTTAGACGAAATAGACAAAAAGGATTCAGTTGTCCGGAAAATCAGAGATGAGCGTCAAAAGCTTGAACTAAAACTATCTAATAATCCTCTTGTCGAAAATATATTCCAATCAGAAGCGAATTTCTTGTTAGTCAAATTTCAGAATCATGAGGCAATCCATAAATATTTAAAGGCCAAAGGAATAATCACCAGAGACAGAAGTAGAGAGCTCTATTGCGAAGACTGTTTGCGAATTACGGTGGGAACACCCGAAGAGAATGAACAACTCTTGAAATTATTAAACCACTATTCATGAAAACAAAAGTTCTATTTATAGATCGCGATGGCACAATCATAGTGGAGCCACCAACAGACTTCCAGGTTGATTCAATCGATAAACTCGAATTCATTCCAGGAGCGATTGTTGGTCTACATCGAATTGCAACGGAATTAGATTATCTGCTGGTGATGGTAACTAATCAAGACGGACTGGGAACGGATTCCTTCCCGGAGAATACCTTTTGGCCTGCACATAATTTAATGCTCAAAATACTGGAAAGTGAAAATGTAAAGTTCCATGAAATCCTCATTGATCAAAGTTTTGAGGCCGATAGAAATCCAAACAGGAAACCAGGAACAGGAATGCTCACCTCCTATTTAACCGAAGATTTTGATATCGAGAATTCCTATGTGATTGGTGACCGTCAAACAGATTTGGAGCTGGCGAAAAATCTCGGTTGCAAATCAATTTACATTTCTGAGACCAAATCTGTTGAAGCGGAGTTTTCATCTACCAATTGGAACGATATTTATCAGCATCTTAAAAACATTGATGGCAGAAAGGCCACCATTCAGCGGAAGACCAGGGAAACTCAAATTGAAATAAAATTAAACCTGGATGGTCAGGGATTGGCCAGGGTTGAAACCGGCATTGGCTTCTTTGATCACATGCTGGATCAATTGGCCAAGCATTCCGGGTGTGATCTGGAAATAAATGTAAAAGGTGACTTAGATATTGATGAACATCATACCATAGAAGATACTGCATTAGCTCTTGGCGAAGCATTCAAACAGGCACTTGGTAATAAGAGAGGTATCAATCGCTATGGATTTGTATTGCCAATGGATGACGCCCTGGCGCAAGTAGCCATAGACTTCGGAGGTAGACCCTGGTTAGTATGGGAGGCTGAATTTAACAGAGAAATGATTGGGGGAATGCCCACTGAGATGTTTCTTCATTTCTTTAAATCCTTTAGTGACACCGCCCTATGCAACCTAAATATTAAAGCGGAAGGTACTAACGAACATCACAAAATAGAAGCAATTTTTAAAGCCTGGGCTAAATCAATAAAAATGGCCATAAAAATAGAGGGAGACCAACTGCCTACGACAAAGGGAGTATTATAATCTAGGCAGCTGAGCCTTCATGTTTCTTTTTCAAGTACTGCATCAGTACAAACGACATCATTACACCGGAAATAAAGCCTTCGAAAGTGATGATGAATGCGATGATATATGGGTTGACATACTGACTAAATGGTACCGTCTCTTTAATTCTCATCATAAAATCGACATTGTAAATCATGAAAAAGAACATGAATATAGAAAAAGGTATAGCTGCAATTACTGCTGTTAATGTGCCTACACTAATACCCTCAAAATAATTGAGATGAGAATTACTATTTTCTTTAAAGTAATTTAAGGCAAACCATAAACCCGGTATCATAATAAATAAATTCAAATTACGCAATTCTATGATATGCGCCAGTCCAACCATATACATAATCAAAAAATAGCCTACGAGACCAGCAAAAGTGTAAAACCCATACTTAAGTGCTACTTTTTCAATTGTAATATTTGAATTTGCCATGATTTAAGCCTTTAGTTAAAAACAAACGAATAAAGTGCATCGTTCATTTAGTTTAATCAATAATTGGATTAAAAACAATTATCGTAGCCAATTACCTACTGATATAGGGCCATGCTCATGTGAAAATTGTTGAGCGGCACATCTGTAATTTCAGTAATTGAACCGTTTGAGAGGTCAATTTTCGAAAGCTTCTGATTGCTCACATCAATCCAATAGAGGTCGTTATTTTTCGAATCAAATGCCAGAGAAGTCGGTTTCCCTGCATCCTCAACCACAGTGGTAATGCCCTGACCAGAATAATTGGTACTATAAATAGCC
>JAJCYL010000241.1 GCA_029262955.1 Cytophagales bacterium
TTTTTGCAACAGCAACGGTTACAGTATTGTCAGGAGCAACGCGAACGAATGCATTCAACGAATGTCCTTCGCCCATACCAGTACCACTGTATTCTTTTATTTTTTTATTTATATAATTGAGGCCGCCACCGACACCTATTAGCAATCCTCCTCCAACTACACCACCTGCAACGAGAAATTTCCTTCTTTTCATAATAATCTAATTAGCTGATGGAGTTGAATTTTGAGCTTTAGAAGTTGCAGCGGTTTTAATAGCAGCCTTTACTCTTTGATATGTTCCACACCTACAGATGTTAGTTATTTTCTGATCGATATCTTCATCACTGGGGTTTGGAATTTCATTGAGCAATGCTTCTGCTGCCATAATCATTCCCGACTGGCAATAACCACACTGGGGTACCTGTTGTTCTATCCAGGCTCTTTGAACATGAGAAAGTCCTTCTTTTGAACCAATACCTTCTATAGTTGTGATTTCCTTGCCTTCAACAGCAGCTACGGGTAGTACACAAGTTCTGGTGGGGACGCCATCAATATGAACTGTGCAGGCACCACAGGCAGCCACACCACATCCGTATTTTGTACCTGTTAAATGTAGCACGTCTCTCAATACCCACAATAAGGGCATACTGAGATCAGCCTCGTATGGAAGCTTTTTTCCATTAATATTTAAGATCATGATCTATTTTCGATTGAATTAACCTTCAATTTAATTATATCTGGAGTGGTTTTAAAGAATTAGGCTCCCTGGATGAAATGAATTGTGGAGGAGAGGCGAAATCGATTTAAGATCAAGTTGACCATCTCTCGTTTTAACAATGAATGAACCTGAGTTTCAGTTCCGTACCAACTCAAATTCGATATTGACATCCTCGCTGATACCATCGTTATCAAAGTCAAAGCCTTCGAAAATGGTTCCGCCTTGGATCGTTAAATTCGGCTCATTGTGGGTAATACCGAAAAATTCAAATTCGTCGGGTTCATCGTCGAAGCTAATAATTAACAAATCCTCGTCGAAACCCATGCGCCCAGTGCTAGTTTCAGGAGATTGGCCAACAGGAGAGACCGTAGTAGAAAATTCTCCACTATTTTGAATTTGGAGAGTTACAGATCCCCCTTCTTCTACCACATCTACCTGCATACCTGGACCCGTAGCCGCATTTGAAAATACTGCCTTGGTAGCGGTCCAGTTTCCGGCAATATCATCCATTGAAATGAAAGTTCCTGTCAGTGAGAATTCTTCATCATCTCCACAAGCTGTCAGTATGGCAAAGATTGCGGTGGAAAGCAAAATTGTTATTTGTGATTTCATGATCTTAATTTTAAACCAGATGATTTTTTTTAAAGAAACTATACAAGCAATATGTCTACTAGTTTTATCAGTAACGCTTAATGCCTGGTTATATTCTGGCCTGATAAGTGTATAGATCAAAGTACCGTCCTTTTCGCTCAATCAGCTCATCGTGTGTGCCTTGTTCGGCAATCTTACCTGCCTCTATGACCAATATTTGAGTCGCTTGACGAATGGTACTCAATCGGTGTGCGATTACAAAAGTGGTACGGCCCCTCATTAATCGCTCTAAACTTTTCTGGATTAGCAATTCACTTTCTGTATCAAGGTTTGACGTAGCCTCATCAAGGAGAATAATTTTAGGATCTGCTAAAACAGCTCTTGCTATGGCAATTCGCTGACGTTGACCTCCGGATAATTTCACTCCTCGTTCTCCAATTACGGTATCTAATCCATCTTCGAAGCGATCAGTAAATTCATCGACATAGGCAGCTTTCACAGCTTCTTGTAATTCCTCTTCGGAAGCATTGGGTCTTGGAAAGAGAATATTCTCCCGAATGGTGCCCTCGAAGAGAAAATCGTCTTGAAGTACCACTCCAAGATTTTTTCTATAACTCGTTAGTTTAACAGTTGATAGATCGATCCCGTCAACAGTTACTTTGCCAGAATCCGGACTCAGGAAAGTTGCTGCTAATCCCGCAATTGTAGATTTTCCGGAGCCCGAGCTACCGACCAGTGCTGTGACAGACCCTGTAGGTGCCTCTATGTCAATATTGTGTATGACACCTTTACCTTCTTCGTATCCGAAGGAAACATTTTCAAATCTGATGTTACCATCAATTTTATTAAGTTCAATTGTCCGTTGCAAAGGGTTGTCTTCTGGCTCCATATTCATAATCTCCTCCGTTCGGTCGAGGCCAGCAAAGGACTCAGTTAACTGACTTCCAATATTGCTCATTTGGACAATAGGAGCGATCATAAATCCGAGGTATAAGGTAAAGGCTAAAAAATCACCAATAGTCAATTGATTCTCAATGATGAAGTATCCACCAATTCCCATGATCCCGGTTGAAGCTAAACCTAAAAGAAATGTGCCCGAACTGGTAATTAAAGCAGTGGCTGTTAAGCTAGCTTTTACATTAAGGAACAAGCGTTCTACCCCTTTTTCGAATGTCTTATTCTCTTGTTCTTCTGCATTAAAACCTTTAATGACTCTAACGCCATTTAAAGTCTCGGTTAATCTACCAGTTACTTCGGCATTAATTTGACCTCTCTTGCGAAAAATCGGCCTGATTTTCCCGAAAGCTTTCAAAGAAATAACTCCGAAGATGCTGACAGGTAACATCACATATAAGGTCATCAACGGGCTAATATTGATCAGTAAGAATAAGGATATCACAGCAGTTATTGTGCCTCCAAATAATTGCAATAAACCTGTTCCTACAAGGTTACGAACTCCCTCAACATCAGTCATTACCCTTGACACCAATGCCCCTGATTTGTTGTTATCAAAATAGCTAATGGGAAGTGATAGAATTTTCCGTTGAACAGAGGCTCGTAGTTGTGAAATAAGGTATTGCGCTTCAACGCTCAAAAGTTTAGTAAGTATAAAAGAGGTAATTGCCTGCACAGTAACTGAGATGCCAACTACAATGAGGAGCACCTTTAACATCTCCATGTCTCCATTGCCAATTACATCATCAATTAGAAATTTACTGGCTCCTGGCAATATTAAACTGGCCAGTCTGCTGATGATGATAAGCAAGAGACCAATGGATATCATTTTTCTCCGGGGCCAAATAAACTCTTTGAAAGCTTGTCGAGCAGTTACTTTATTCTTTTTTTTATCGGTCATTATGGTTTTCTGAATATGTTAATGAGTGGGATTAGA
>JAJCYL010000242.1 GCA_029262955.1 Cytophagales bacterium
GGTCTATCAGGAGAAAGCCTATAAAGATTCTTTTGATCCTAAGAATATAGTCAACTGGCATATAGGAGCAGTGGTCAATTATACGACCTCAGAGAAATATTCAATCCACATGGAACTGTTGTATGAAAAGGCGAAGAGGCGTGTGCAAAGTATGCCCGACACGACGTTTGTGGATAGTCGATTTACCTATCACTTCTTAACAGCTCCTGTCATGTTCAGAGTGCAGTTTGGAAGAACACCCATCAGATATTATGTGAATGTCGGACCGCAATTCAGATTTTGGGCAGCCGGTAAAGGAAGAATCATAGCCGATGAATTATTCGAGGATAACGATGAAGGTGAGATTAATGTGAAGGTCAGTTTTAAAGATCCTCAGGAAACTCCGGCCGGCAGTAAATATTTTGTTCCCAATCCAAACAGGATTCAATATGCCTTCCTGGTAGGTGGAGGGGTTGTTTTAGACCTTTTCAATAAATCACAGCGCCTTATGATTGATGGGCGATACGCCTTTGGGCATTCGATTATGGGCTTCAATCGTGGTTCTGAAGTAAGTGCATTGCAAACCTATTCGGAAAACTTTGAATTCAGAGATAATACTGTTACCCTTTCTTTGGCCTACCTATTCGGCTTCGATCCTGTTGATGTAAGAAAAGGAGCGAGTACAGTAAAAGCAAAGAAGCTCAAGTAGCCAACCCTACTTATGGTTAAAATTCTCAAAGTACTTAGTCTGCCATTATTGCTGTATTTCCTGTTTGCAATTGATGGTCAATCCCAGGATGTACTTGATCTTGACAGTCTTGGAGGTAAATCATCCGTTGAATATTATGGCTATCCCACACCAATAAGAACCCCTGAAAGGCTATTCTTCATCCAGCGAAATATTAGCAAAAATGTGGTTGTTTATGACGCGAACCTCACGGATGATGGACGATTAGATGTGAAAAATCCAGCTAAAGTATACTGGAAACGATATAATAATTACCAGGGGGGTAAAGTAAGAGAGTTGAAGTGGATTGAACGAAACATGGCTTATAAACTTAAGATCTACGATACTGATACCAAGAAGAGCACGGCTTCCATAATTTCATACAAAGCAACAAAGTTCGATATCATTCAACGGGACGATGGGCAAATCGAAGCAGTGGTAACAATCAATGGCAGGAAAGCTCGTATGCACTATATCTTTATGCACATGGTAGAAGACAGTTTCTTTCATGAAGTCAACTATCTGGAGGTTGGCGGGAAAGACTTAGAAACTGGGGAGGTCGTCTTTGAGCAATTTCTTCCTAAGAAATAGTAATAAATCAAGATATATTTTTATTATTTATTGCTTTATTGATGATGATTGGGTAAATTAAATGTGTATTACATTACCTAATTATCCAGCTATGTTACTATTCATTATTATTTTCAGTGTTTTCCTGTTGATGCTCTTTGCTTTAGATGTTATGAATAAGCGTAAAAAATGGTTTTGAGATAGCCCTCTATGCTTTTCTAATGCGGAGAATCTGTGCAAGATTTGGGTTGGCAAACTCTATTGACCTGCTGCGAAAGTCATTCAATATTTTCATTTTTGGATTTACCCTCTCAGTAATAACTTTTATTCTGTCTCAATTGTCTTTCGGCTCCAGAGCAGTATTTAAGATATTCTAATCTTCATGAAATCGGTTTCCATAGACAGATCTTGTCCATTTTGCGGTACCAAAGGTGATCCTCTCATAGAAAAGTTTGGTAGTGATGTTGGCAATCCCATTTATGATCTGGCCCAATCATTAATGCCGACATGGCAGGCAAAGGATGGTATTTGTGGGAGATGCCTGGATAAATTGCATCTCAGGGTATCTCGCCAGATATCTTCAGGTGAAAACGAGATTGTAACCCCTTTGCCCACAGCACTGAGATTAAATGCATCCAATAAGTATAGTGGAAAAGGTGTCACTATTTGCATGATAGATAGTGGTTTCTACGCACATGCAGATATAAAAGATCGCATTCTCAATAGCATTGACATTCCAACCGGTAATAGAAAAGGTGATTTTAACATACCCCACCATGAGTCATGGCATGGTACAATGACATCGGTGGTAGCCGCCGGAAATGGGAAATTATCGGCAGGTTTATATAAGGGAATAGCTCATGAAGCTGATCTTGTACTGGTCAAAGTAATGAACCGAAATGGCATTTCGTCAGTGAATATTACAAAAGCCATTGAATGTGCAATTCAAAATCAGGAAAAATATCAAATCAAGATCATTAACTTATCAATAACCGATGATTGGCCAATTTCTCACAAGGAAAGCTCGGTTGACATGGCTGTTGAGAAAGCCATTGAAAGAGGCATTACCGTAGTGGCCGCGGTAGGCAACGACCAATCAGCTGCTATAAAACCACCTGCAAACTCTCCGGGGGTTATTTCTGTTGGAGGAATTAATGACTACAACACATTGGGGTTTGAAGAATCGACCGCCTACCATTCAACATTTGGAAAAACCATCGATTATTTTAGCAAACCGGAGCTTATCTCTCCAAGTATCTGGATACCCGTACCTATTTTGCCTGAAACTGATGCTCATCTTCAGGCAACAGCGCTTTTCAGGTTGTATGAGTGTCCGGGCTCCGATTTTTGGACTAGTTATAAAAACAATTCTCAGATTGCCGGATTGGATCCAGAAGTAAAGGACGCGTCAATCTTTGAGATCAGATCCCTGATGCGGGAGAAGATTAAGGCGGCAAAATTCGTTTCTGGAGATTATATGCATGGTGACGGAACCTCATTTGCTGCTCCAATTGTGAGTTCCATTGTTGCTCAAATGATTGAGGCCAATCCGGATATCAGGCCATCAGAGATCAAGAGTATTTTATCCAACACGGCACAATTTCTACCACATATTCCAGCCGAGAGGCAAGGTTTTGGTTTGGTCAATCCCGGTTTGGCAGTTAAAAGAGCAGAATTGGAAGTTCACTCAATTGGGGAAATGAAGTCACCCGTCATTGATTATGAAAATAATCGCATCATTTTTATCTATCACAATGACATGGCTGAAAAAATTGAATTGACGGGTAGTTTTTTTCAATGGGAGAAAAAGGTCCCGTTAAGGAAAAACAAGACTGGTCTTTGGAAAAAGTCAATATCAATGCTGCCCGAAGGTCACTACTTTTACAAGTTTATTATTGATGAAAAAAAATGGACCGAAGATTCCGGAAATCTCTACAAAGAGCCGGATGGTCACAATGGATTCAATAGCACTTTCTTTATACAACGCTAAAGGGTAAATGAAGTTTAGCAATTGGTAGCAATACAACCTGCTTTTTATCAAGCATTGAGTTGAGTAGGAATCTTATACGCTTGTAATCTGGAATACATCAGGGTATCTATAGTGATGATAGCTTTAATCTATGATATATTTAGCTAGAAATAGGTTTTTGGAGCAAGCTACCGGAATGGTATTGATTGCCTTGTTAGCCGCCTGTCAGCCAACACCCAAAAACGATAAAAACGCTGAGCTTGATGAGCTTGAATTTTACACCTGGAAATATTCTGGTAATCGCGGCCCGGACAATTGGGCCTTAATCCATAAGGAATATCATGCCTGTGCCGATGGACAATATCAGTCTCCTATTAACATTAAGGATTCTTATTCCGGTGCACACGAGATAAATTTTGACTATTCTTCCTCCCATGAAGTGATAGAAAATACCGGGAATATGGTAGAGCTTAAATACGATTCGGGATCAGTTGTCAATTTCGACGGAACCGACTATCAATTGATCAAATTTCATTTCCATACACCGTCCGAACATCATATTTTTGGTGAAAAATACCCCTTAGAAGTTCACTTAGTGCATAGAAGCATTGATACCACATATCTTGTAATAGGGGTTTTCTTTGAAAAGGGTGCAGAAAATAAATTCTTGTCAAAATTCATTGTGGATGCTCCCCAAGAGGTAGAAGAAAAGAGATATAATAAAGACATTAATATCAACCAATTATTTCCTAGCTTGAGAAACTATTTCTATTACCAGGGTTCTTTTACAACACCTCCCTGCACTGAAGGAGTAAGGTGGGTAATGATGGAAAATCCTGTGAAGGCATCAGCTTTGCAAATTCGTGTCCTGGAGTTGTTGGATAGTGAAAATTCCAGACCTCTCCAGGAAATTCATGACCGTATTGTGGAACACGTAATCAATAAATCAGGAGATTGAGTGTTGCTTCCATCAATAAATATTCATGGCCATGTCTTCTTCATCCCTTGCCGTACATTATTTAATCAGCAACTTCAATTTCTCAAGAGAATGTGTCAGTCGGTTAGTTAAGCTTATCAAGGTTACCACTCTACGGACTGGTGATCCATTCGTAATACCGGATGATAAATATTTATTTGTACTAAATGGCAGGTTAAAACTTCTCGAAGTTCATGGTTTTTTAAATTCGCAAACCAAGGAAATCCTCATGCCTGGAGAACTCTACGAGTCGAGACCTTTCTTTTTAGGAAATTCAGAGATTTATATGCAAACTTTAGATGAAAGAGCGCATTTAGGTCTTTTGACTGAAAGTCAGTTTGAGGAATTAAATGCTTTTGAACCAATAATGCGTGAGTTTTCAAGATTGAGCCGAGATAGAGTCACAAAGCTTAATAAAAGATTAAGTTGTTTAATGTGTAAAAACCATGAAACCAGGTTGCTAATGTTTATTCAGCATTTAGTCGAACAGAAAGGCGTAGTTTTTAAGACGGAAGTAGCTTTGAAAAAATTTCTAACCCATCAGGATATTGCAGATGCCCTCGGTATGGCCCGTCAAACGGTCACTATACTGCTAAATAAATTGCGTGCTGAAAATCAGTT
>JAJCYL010000243.1 GCA_029262955.1 Cytophagales bacterium
AAAAGGGTATACTCCTGATTGCCAGTGTAGGCAATGAAGGAAATAATTCATGGGGAACTATTACCCCTCCTGCTGATTCTAAATATGTACTATCAGTTGGAAGCGTAAATAAAGACAATGAAGTGAGTGGTTTTAGCTCCCTGGGCCCAACTACTGATGATAGAATTAAACCTGACGTTGTTGCATTAGGCAGTTCGGTGACACTCATTGGAGCAAGTGGTAATGTGGTAACAAGTAGCGGAACCAGCTTCTCTTCGCCACTGGTAGCTGGCCTTGCTACTGGTATCTGGCAAGCAAACCCTAGTCTGACAAATTTAGAAGTCATAGAAGCAATTAGAATGTCCGGTAGTGTAGCCCAATCGCCAAATAATAGTATAGGTTATGGCATACCCGACTTTTTAACTGCAGCTGGCAATCCGGTCTTATCTGTGGATGATATTTTCGAAGAGAAAATAAAAGTTTACCCAAATCCCTTTAGAGGAGATCGCATTTTCATCGATTTAAATAGTAAATATTCAGGCGACGGTTTAGAAATCAAACTATTCGATTTACTGGGTAACCTGTTGGCCGAAGAATCATTCTCTGCTGGTAAGAACGCTGATGTTATCGAATTTTACACTGATCCAAATCTAGCTGGGGGAACTTACTTACTAAGGATTATTTCCCAAGAAATAATGACAGAAGTAAAGTTGCTTAAATTTTGAATAGGTGAGAGCCTTTTTATAATTAAGTTGCAGCAGCTATCTGACATGGGTCAGAATCTTATCCATTAAAAGTTTATATGAAGTTAAAATTAGTTGTGCCACTTGTTGTGGTATTATCAATAGGCTTTGCCCCAACACTATCACACGCCCAAAATTTGAATTTTTCCAACTTGCTGAGTGCCGGTGTGAGTGACGCTAACTTATACCTTCAAGATTATATTAGTCCATTTATGAAGGGGTTTGGATATGGTATGTCAAACGGATGGTATAATACCGCGAAACCTCATCGACCACTTGGTTTGGACATTACTGCGACGGTTAACGTCGCTTTCGTACCGGATAAAGATCTATTGTTTGATTTCGAGGGTTTTAATTCTCTCTCCGTTGAAAGTGGACCCAATGAGTTGCCGACAATATTCGGACCTAAGGCATCGAGTGAACTTTCATTTAATACACAATCGAATGTTACTTATATTGACCCGGATCCTGGGTCCCCAACTTTTGGCGAATCAATTACTAGTGACGAGGTGATTAGTGGAGATTTTCCTGCTCCGGATGGAATTGATTTGGAAGAAGAAGTGGGTAGCTCATTTGTGCCTGTTCCAATGGTTCAACTTGGGGTGGGGCTAATTAAAAATACTGAGTTAAAACTTAGACTCCTGCCAACCGTTTCAACAGACGATTTTGAGTTTAAATTTTTTGGAATTGGCGTAATGCATGATTTTAAACAATGGACTCCCGGAATTAGCCATTTGCCATTTGATGCATCTGTTTTTATTGGTTACACCAGACTTAGAGCTGAAACGAGGTTTGATACAGATGTAAATTCTGAGACTTTGAGAGGGTCAAATCAGGCGGCAGGGTATGAAGTGAAATCGCTTACCATTCAAATTGTTGCTTCGAAAACGATATCAATTCTAACATTTTATGGCGGTTTCGGATTCAATAGAACAAATTCCGTATTAAAAATGACAGGAACCTATATTGTAGATGGAGAAACTGAAATCACCTTGCAGGATGGTACCGTCCGTACAGTTGATTCTTCTTTTGAATTACCTGTAGATCCTGTGAGACTTAATTTTAACAGTTCCGGACCCAGGGCCACAATTGGTGCGAGAATCAAATTACTTATTCTGACTATTCATGCAGGCTATACTGTTCAGGAATACAATACATTAACAGCAGGTATTGGAGTTACTATCCGTTAATACCAAAAAAAGAAAGCTTCTCTAAGAGAAGCTTTCTTTAAAATGTTAAACAGGTGTATGAATAAAATTTGTGTTATGTTCTTCTTTATACCTCTTAACTTAAAAAGGTAACCACCAGAAGAAAAAAAATATTCAAATTCGATCCACCCGGTATTTCTTGTGATTATTTTGTGTGTGTTGTGGAATTCTGGTTCAAATAATATTAAAAAAGTATAATATTATCACTAATATATACTAAATAAAACGGAAAATGTCTATTTAAGAAGAATTAATTGTATGATTCGAATTTTATTCGTTTGTCTCGGAAATATCTGTCGATCACCATTGGCTGAAGGGATTTTCACCAAACTTTTGGAAGAAAATGGATGGCAGGAAAAAGTAAGCTGTGCTTCAGCCGGCACTGCTGCGTATCATGTTGGTCAAGTTCCGGACCCTCGCACAATGGATATTGCTAATTCAAAAGGAGTATTAATTGATCATAAAGGCCAACAATTTTCGTCGGAAGATTTTCATAAATTCAATTATGTAGTGGTTATGGACCGGAGCAACTTAAAAGATGTCCTGGCTAAAGGGGGGGAAACAGGAAAGAACGTATTCTTGATGAGACATTTTGATTCGATAGATAAGAACAGTGATGTTCCAGATCCCTATTACGGCGCACAATCGGGATTTGAAGAGATGTTTCATATCCTGAGCCGGTCATGTAAGGGATTAGTGGACTATATAGCGTCAGAACATCGACTGCTGGAATCTTGACATCTCGGGAATTATTTTATAATGAAGTCTTGCTTCAATCCTTTGGAGCATCTTGCAGATTAATTGAGGCATCTCCAGTTTCGGGTGGATGTATAAATCACGCGGTAGCTTTAAAGTCTACTTGTGGTCATTATTTCCTCAAATGGAACAATCAAGAAATGTCTGACATGTTCCTTAAGGAAATGGAAGGACTTAAGGTATTGAGAAGTGTCAATCTAGTGTCAATTCCTAAGCCTTATCAAACAGGTATCATTGATGGTAAATCATATCTCTTGCTGGAACATATTGAGGGCAATAATAGATCACCTCAATTTTGGAGTGACTTTGCACAGAGACTAGCATCCATACATTCTAATACTGCGGAACAGTTCGGTTTGGATCACCACAACTACATTGGGAGATTACCTCAGTCCAACAGGTGGGATATAAATTGGATTGATTTTTTTATTGAACAGCGCTTGTTAACTCAATTGAAGTTGGGGCAAAAAAATGGATACATATCTTCAGCCCTTATGAACAAATTCGAAGCACTTTTTAAGAAATTATCAGGACTAATTCCATCAGAAACACCCGCACTAATCCACGGAGATCTTTGGAGCGGAAATTACATGACTGGTTCTGATGGATTGGTGTGCCTTATAGATCCCGCAATCTATTACGGCAATCGCGAGGTAGAGATAGCATTTACCCGTTTGTTCGGCGGCTTTAGTGAGGTGTTTTATGATTCTTATAACGAAGTTCAACCGCTTTTGCCAGGATTTGAAGACCGCACAGACCTCTATAATCTCTATCCCTTACTTGTTCATGTGAATCTTTTTGGAAGTTCATACTTAAGTGGGATCACCACCATACTCAGTAGATTTGTGACTTGAATACTACTTTATAGTTAATTTTGCCTTCTAAGTTAGTATGGGATGGGTCATTTTTGCTAACATAGTGCTTCTGTTGTTTCAAATTCACTTTTGAGGTAGATCATGCCACATTTTAAGATATGAGCAAATTACAAAATCACATTTTAGTCATTTTTGGCGCATCCGGAGATTTAACAGCCAGAAAGTTGATTCCATCAATATTCAATCTACATAAGAGGAAGCTATTACCAGAATGCTTCGCAGTTTTGGGAGTTAGTAGATCCGCTTTCTCAGATGTTGAATTCAGAGATAAGGTTGTTAATAGTAGTACCTTCCTAAAAGATAAGAATGATATCACTCCCAAGGAGCTGGAAGAGTTTTCCTCCAAACTATTTTATCAATCAAGTGATCCTGCTGACAGGAATTCTTATGATGCACTAAAGGAACGTCTTTTAGAGCTCGATAATAGATGCAATACCGAGGGAAACTATATTTTCTATTTGTCTACGCCACCCTCACTCTACCCTATTGTTCCGGAGCATTTGTCAGCCATTGGTTTAAGCGATGAATCAAATGGATGGAAAAGGTTGATAATTGAAAAACCATTTGGATATAACTTAAAAACTGCCAAAGACCTCAATATTCAGTTGAAAAGATGTTTTAGTGAAAGGCAACTTTACAGAATAGATCATTACCTGGGGAAAGAGACTGTTCAAAATGTGTTAGTTACTCGTTTTGCCAATAGCATTTTTGAACCTCTATGGAACAGGAACTATATACATCACATTGAGATTACCGCTGCTGAAAGTGTGGGGGTAGAAAAAAGAGGAGGATATTATGACTCTTCCGGCGCATTGAGAGACATGGTACAGAATCATTTATTGCAAGTAGCAGCATTAGTAGCCATGGAACCCCCAACTAAAGCTGATTCTTACCACATAAGAAATGAAAAGCTCAAACTTTTTGAATCCATAAGACCTTATAAGGAAGAGGAAATTCGCACACACGTTATCAGAGGTCAATATGTGGAGTCGTCAATTAATGGTAAGAAAGTAAAGGGATACCGTCAGGAGGAAGGCGTAGATGCCAAATCCAGGACAGAGACCTATATCGCCATGAAATTTTTTGTTGACAATTGGAGGTGGGCTGGAGTGCCATTTTATATTCGTACGGGTAAAAGCCTTCCAACCAGAGTGACTGAAGTTGTAATACACTTCAATAATTCCCCGCACCACCTTTTTTCACAGCGAACAAAACTTAATAAACACAATCAATTGGTACTAAGAATACAACCTAGTGAAGGGATGCTCTTGAAGTTAGGAATGAAGGTACCCGGAGGAGGATTTGAGGTAGAACCTATTAATATGGATTTCCAATACAACAGTTTAACAGATCAACAATTGCCTGACGCATATGAACGGTTGTTACTAGATGCTATGCAAGGTGATTCTACCTTGTATGCCAGAGGGGATGGGGTACAGGCGGCCTGGGAGTTTATAGACCCGGTTCTCAGTTATTGGGAATCTCATCCAAATGAGACCATCTATGGCTACCCTGCAGGCACATGGGGTCCTGCTCATGCAGACCAACTGATAGAAGGAGAAGATTACGGATGGCGATATCCATGCAAGAACCTTACTGATAATGGGCAGTATTGCGAGTTGTGATTTTGGGAGAAATTATTAGCGACTGCTTCCACATAATGCCATATAAAGGAAGTTTTAATGGACTGTGTGCTTGAAAATATAGCGAGAAATGATTAATATTAGTAATAATACCTGGGAGTTAATATTTACACAATTTAATGAGTTTAGTAACCTTTGATTTAGTTTTAAGCGGTCTGGTTTATCTGGTACTGGTCTATTTTATGATCACACTCCTTAAGAAGAGAAGAAAGAGTACAGATAGCGACGATGACAATGATGGCGGAATATCTGTAAGCGGCCCTCCACAAATTGATCTCCCACCCGGAGTATGTTTGCCAGACGATCCAATTCGTATCGTCCGGGAAGAACAAGAGGAGGTTCTTATTTGATTGACAAGTCTCATTTCGAGTCACTCGCAAGCTTTAGTGAGTGATAAGGAGTAGCTATGTTTTCACCAATTTCTTTTTAATTTTACCAAGCATTTCTTAACTGTATTCATCAATCAATTTTTATGAGATTTATTGTTTCCTCAGCTGCACTTTTAAAACAACTGTCATCAATTAACGGTGTTATTACAACTAATCCGGTAGTGCCAATTCTTGAGAATTTTTTATTTGAAATAAGTGATGGCACTTTGAAAATTACTGCCTCCGATTTGCAAACTTCGATGATTACTGAAATTGAAGTAGAAGCAAATGAAAATGGAAGTATTGCAGTACCAGCCAGGATCTTAATTGATACTTTGAAAAATCTTCCTGAGCAACCAGTCACATTTTCTGTTGAAGAAGAGTCTTATGGAGTAGAAATCAGTTCTGACAACGGCAGGTATAAGTTGGCAGGTGAGAACGCAACAGATTTTCCAAAAGTACCAGCAGTAACGGATGGTTATTCAGTAACATTTGCATCAGATGTCTTAGGAAAGGCGATTGCAAATACAATTTTTGCAACAAGCAATGATGAGTTGAGGCCAGCTATGACTGGGGTCTACTTCAAACTGGATGAGAGCAGTGCTACTTTCGTTGCAACTGATGGTCACCGATTAGTCAGGTATAGGAGAGTTGATGTTGCAGGTGATGTGTCAAATGCAATGATTATCCCAAGAAAGGCTTTGACACTCTTAAAAGCGACACTTCCAACTGATTCCACCTCAGTTAATGTTGAATTCAATCCGTCTAACATCTTTTTCGAGTTTAATAATGTAAAGATGATCTCTCGATTAATTGATGAGAGATTTCCTGATTACGACAACGTTATTCCGCTTAACAATACGAATATCATGTCCATTAGTAAAGACGATATTCTGAGTACGCTCAGAAGGATATCTATTTATGCCAACAAGTCGACCCATCAAATAAGATTAAAAATCACAGGTAGTGAACTAGTTATATCGGCGGAGGATCTTGATTTCTCAAATGAGGCCAATGAAAGATTGGCTTGTGAACATGATGGAGACGATATAGAAATAGGGTTCAATGCCCGATTCATG
>JAJCYL010000244.1 GCA_029262955.1 Cytophagales bacterium
ATTGGTGCGAGCAAATGCAGCAACTGCTGGTGCGGTGGTGTAAAGAATAGCGATTAGAATAAGTGCATATCCTGCTGAAATTCTTGCTTCGCGAACACCTGGAACGGTAAAAAACCTCACTATGACGTGTGGTAGACCCGCTGTGCCTACCATAAGAGCAGCAGTTATGAAGAAAATATCGGTCAGGCTCTTCTTGGAAGCAGTATAAGCTGCAAATCCTAGCTCTTCATGCAAACCATCTAACTTATCCAATAAATAAACGCCATCCGTCATTGTGCTACCAAAGCCAAGTTGCGGAATGGGATTTCCAGTCATTAGGATCGAAATGAATATGGCTGGTACCATAAAAGCGAATATCAGCACGCAATATTGCGCCACCTGAGTATAGGTTATACCTTTCATTCCACCCAAGACAGCATAGAAGAATACGATCACCATACCAATGATGACACCTGTGTTAACATTGACTTCCAGAAACCTCGAGAATACTACTCCAACCCCTCTCATTTGACCAGATACATAAGTGAAAGAAACGAAAATGGCACAAAACACCGCCACTGTCCTTGCCGTATTCGAATAGTATCTGTCACCTACAAAATCAGGAACTGTAAATTTTCCAAATTTTCTTAAGTAGGGCGCTAATAAGAGCGCCAATAAAACGTAACCACCAGTCCAGCCTAAAAGGTATACCGCTCCATCATATCCCATAAATGAAATAAGGCCCGACATTGAAATAAATGACGCGGCAGACATCCAATCAGCGGCAGTCGCCATACCATTTGCCAAAGGTGATACATGACCACCGGCGACGTAGAATTCACTTGTGCTCCCAGCTCTTGACCAGATAGCAATGCCTATGTAAATTGTAAATGTTATACCAACTAAAAGGTATGTCCACGTTTGTACGTCCATAGCAGCCTATTTTTCGTCTACGTCAAACTCCTTATCCAACTTATTCATCAATCTTACATAAATGAAAATCAAAACGACGAAAACATATATCGCTCCCTGTTGGGCGAACCAAAAACCTAGTTTAAAACCTCCCAGACGAATGGTGTTCAATTCATTAACCAGCAGTATCCCAAAAACATAGGAGACAATGAACCAAATTGATAATAGTATGGTCAGGTATTTGAGGTTTCTTTTCCAATAGGCCTCATGAGATTGATCTGGCATTGTTGTGATTGTAGTTAATGCCTAAATCTAATCAATCAGGAAAGAATCTCAATGAATAACAGATTGGCTTACAAAACGCCGCACTTAAGGGCATAAACCACCAATTCTACAGTATTGCTTTTTCCTGCTTTCTCGAGCATATTTCTGCGGTGCTTTTGAACAGTTTGTGAGCTTATGTCAAGGTGCTTGCTAATCTCCTTACTATTCCACCCCTTAGACAAAAGCTTTAAAAGTTCACGTTCGCGGTTAGTAAAAATATGATTCTCTTTAATATCATTACTTACCGGGTCATAGTTATATCGTTCATCATTAGGCCCCAAAATGGCTAATGTAGGGTGATCTAAACTTCCCATGTAAGAAATATCTGTACACATTCCGAAAGTGTATAATGGAAGTCCTTTTTTGTCCAACTCTAAAATTATCAGTTGTTGTAAGAATCTCAGATAATCACCGGCTGAGTTCCTGATCCTATATTCAAGATTATATTTATATGTCTTTCTTTTTTCAATTGGTAATTGAAGTGCAAACTCCCAACTCTTGTTGACAAGCATGGCGATATCTTCTCCATCATCGGGATGAACCAGCTTGTCCAAATAGGGAAGGCCTTCCTTTTTCAGGTTAGCAGCCAAATCAAACCCCAGCATATCCTTGAAACCACTACTCACAAATAGATATTCTACTGTGGACAAATCCATAATATAAGTCCCATAAATACCTGGACTTACTACATCATCCATTAGGGGGTGCTGGTCAAATAAATGCTTCCGATCATTTAGTTCTTTATCGAAAGAATGATTTTTCCACATTTTAACTAAATCAAATAGAGATTTGACCATTCTACCCTTGATCCCAGCGTTATTTCTAAAGTTTTAATGAATATACCCACGACTACTAGTATTCAATACTGAATGTCAATTTTATTTGATAATTAGATCAAAATATACTCATTAATAGGTATATCAATAATAATCTTGAGGATTGAACTACATTAAATCCGTACACGACGTCTTGACTGACCAATCTCAAGAACAAGGTTAGATGGACTTAATGCTAAGAAAGTGAATTGGTTATAGTGTTCTCGAATCAGTTCTCATTCGTTCAGTTTATTGCTATACACTTCACCACCCTTCATTACCAGCTGGATATTCCGAAGCGCTTTAACGTCCCTGGCTGGGTTATTTTTCGACGACCAGAATATCAGCATATTTGCCGGCCGCTAAGGAGCCTATTTCCTTTTCAGCCCCAAGCATTTTTGCCGGTTCTATGGTAGCCACCTGAAATACAGAATTATTACATTCCGTTAATATCCGGACATAAGGATCCCTATTCAACCCCTATCATCCAAAAAATCGATTGGTAATTGAACACAGAAAAGGCAATCTTATCTTCAATTGGAGAATAAACCGGATGGGCCTTATCGGTGGGATCAAAAGTTATCTGCTTGAC
>JAJCYL010000245.1 GCA_029262955.1 Cytophagales bacterium
TCCGGACAGTTCCATCTTCTCCGTCAGGCGGTAATGAAGTGCAGTATTTATTTTAATACTCTCGGTTTCGTTATTGACGAAACTGCCTTCTGAAAATCCCATTGGCGTAAAGGCTCCAGCTGCTCCATCGGGCAATAGTGATCGCACCGCTAATAGTGAGGCTGCCGTAGCTTGTGCCTCGGGGGTAGCATCAGGTGCATTTCCGGCAGCAATACCCGCGTCCGCAACAAATCCAACACTGACCGCAGGATCACCATAAATGCTTACACCATTAAATACGCGATTATTCGCCCTGTTTCCAAGATCTCTTTCTATATCGGTTTGATCTCTGTAGTCCTGGGCTACAAAGTCCTGCGTATTCAGGTATGAACCACTTACCTTAAAGGCGAATTTATTGTTGAACGACTTGGCGTAACGTAATGCAAACTCTTTGTAGGGTTCGGAACCTTCAATGTTACTTCCGTCAATGTCTTTTGAATCGACTTTTACGATTCCACCTCGGGCCATTGCGCTTAGTCCCTGGTACTCAAAAGGGCTTTTGCTTTTCATCAGGAGAATTCCATTCAATGCATTTGGACCATATAAGGCTGATGCAGCACCAGGAATCAATTCGGCGCTTTCTATGTCAATATCAGAAATGCCCACTATGTTACCGGCAGAAAAGTTCAAACCAGGGGCCTGGTTGTCTATGCCATCTATCAGGTGAACAAACCTGGTATTGCCATTACTGGCAAAACCGCGGGCATTGACAGTTTTATGAGTCAGACTCTGTGCACTTAAATCAACCCCCTTCATATTGGCGATCGCATCATAAAATGATGGGGAAGGTGTTTCTCTTATGGCTAGAATGTCCATCTTTTCAATGGATACTGGCGATTGGAGAATGCTTTCCTCAACTCTTGAAGCGGAGATCACAATTTCTTGTCCCATTATGCTGGTTGAAGTTAGGCTCAAATCGAGCCCTGAAACGTTGGTGTCTGTGATCTCAATTTCCTGGCTTTGGTAGCCAACATAAGAGATAACAAGGTTAAACGGAGGTGCGGTAGCTGTATTTAGACTAAAATTACCGGAAATGTCGGTAATAGTTCCAGTTACTGTGCCCTTCACAACAATATTAACCCCGGCAAGTTCTTCATCATTTTCAGCATCTTTAACACTGCCGGAAATTGTTGTTTGAGCCAGCCCTGTTCCAACTAAGGCCAAAGATGCTATCAACGATAACGTGGTAAACAATTTCTTCATAGTCAATGGAGTTTTAAATTTTCTTAAAATACTAAGGTCTTATTTAAAGAAATCGAAAAATACAATTAAGAAACTGCTCTCAATTTAGAAATTTTTAATCAAAATAGTAGGCATGCATAACAAATATTTGCCTGTGGATTATATCAGGACTGTTTTTTGAGATATTCCGCTAATTTTTCGGCAAGGGCATTTGTCTCCGATGCCATAAACTCATCACCGGTAGAATTCAATATACTTTGGCTAAACCCTCCCAGACAGTCGATATAGAATTTTTTCATGTCATCAATGGGCATGTCCTTTGTCCAAAGGTCAATTCGCATAGTATTCTTCTGAACAGGATCCCAAAGAGACAGACTAATTGACTTGGTTGGTTCCAAACCCGGAGTGTCTTTGTCTGTGGCCTCCCAAAGAATCTCTTCTGGCACGTTATCTTCGTCCAGGTTAATGTTAAAGTTTATGGATGATTTTTTCATATATAGTTTTAATCAGTAGCGAAGCTAAAGGTTGGGAAAAAATAGAAAAAATTTAATTTCTAAACCTACGAAACCTTCGAGGGTTTCATCAGAAAGGAGCAGTTGTAGATTAGAGATGCTCACTTGCGTCGAATAAAGCCTTGAAGGTTAGTCTGCATAGTTGAAAGTGCGCTTTAAAGAATCTTTTGTAGTTTCGATGTAATGGCAAAGCATGAAGAGATAAACAAGCGTTTGATCTTTGGTTTGAAACTCAAACAAGCAAGATCAAACAAAGGCTACTCACTTGCTGAATTGTCAGGAAGAACAAGTGTTTCAATCTCTTTTCTTAATGAAATTGAAAAAGGGAAAAAATATCCTAAACATGATAAAATAACCTCAATAGCCTCTGCACTTGAAGTTAGTACGGAGTGGATGTTAACCAGTGAATTGGATAAAAAACTTTCACCAATTGCTGAATTAATCCAGTCGAACATATTGCATGAGTTACCCTTGGATATGTTTGGCTTAAAGGTTGGGGACTTATTGGAACTTCTTTCGAATGCTCCGACTAAGTTGAATGCTTTCATTGGGAGCTTGATAGAAGTAACTAAGAACTATGACCTCGGGGTTGAAACATTTTACTTCGCAGTGATGAGATCCTATCAGGAAATTCATGAAAATTATTTTGAAGATCTTGAAATTGATGCCGAGAAGTTTGCTGATCAATATCAACTCAATGGACGAAAAATACCCACCGAATCTTTGGTGCAGATTCTCAAAGAGGAGTTTAATTACTCTATTGTTGAAGATGGTTTTTCGGGTACCCCTGAGCTCAAGAATATTCGCTCCTATATGGTACCAAAAGGTAAGAAAAGGAAGTTATTCTTAAACAGATATTTAAGTGACAGACAGAAGGCTTTTATCTTAGGTAAAGAACTTGGTTATTGCTTCCTTCGACTTGATGACAGGCCATTTACTTCTACCTGGGTGGAGGTAACATCTTTTGACCAGGTAATAAACAACTTCAAAGCATCCTACTTTTCATCTGCATTATTGATTAATCGTAAGAATTTTTTGGATGACATGGACGATTTCCTGAGTGCCAGTACCTGGAGGGGTGAGATCCTTGTTGATACTATGGAGAAGTACAATGCTACTGCTGAAATGATCATGCAGCGGTTGACTAACCTTTTGCCCAAATATTATGGGATTAAAAGCATGTTCTTTTTGCGATTCAACCACGAACCGGAAACAGATCATTATGAACTTACAAAAGAACTTCATCTAGCCAGGAATCAGAGTATACAGGGTACGCTCCTCAGAGAACATCACTGTAGAAGATGGATGGCGTTTTCAATATTGACTCAGCTTGCGGAGATGATGAAAAAAGGTTATGAACGCCGTGAAATTGGTGGAGCACAGCGAATTAAAGTGCTTGATTCCGGAAACGAATATTTGACTTTGAATCTTGCCCGACCAAATCTGCCTACCAAGGGAGTGAATAGCAGTATGACCTTAGGCCTCCTGATTGACGATCAATTAAGGGAAAAAGTGAAGTTTGTAGATGACAAAGCCATAGGCATCAAACTCGTAAATGAAACCTGTGAACGTTGTAGTGCAAGGAATTGCAAAATGAGGGTGGCGCCGCCTCGAGTCTGGCAGTTTAATCAGAACCTCGAGTTGATGAAGCTGGCCCTTAAGGGTTTGCAATGACGTCATCTTCAATGGGTCGATTCTTCCACCAACTCGCTAATAATGAGCCCGAAATATTCATAACTGGTCCAAAAATGACTGCGGGTAGCCCCATTGTTGCTATTTTTCCTAATTCAACTGCAATGCCAGACGCCAGACCACTGTTTTGCATGCCAACTTCAAATGAAATAGTTCTGCATACTTTTTCATCCATCCCTGCTAATTTGCACAACCAGTAGCCAGCTAGGTAGCCGAGTCCATTATGAAGCGCTGTAGCTATAACTAAAACGAAACCAATCTCCAATAGATATTGCTGTCCCGCTGCCATGATAATAGCGATGATAATAACAATTCCAACCATTGAAACTGAGGGCATTAATTCATCTAACCAGGACATTTTTCCTCTTATGTAGTGATTGTATAATAACCCGCCAGCGGTTGGTAGAATGACGATCTTGGAAATACTCCATAGCATATCCAGGTAATTGAATGAAATATATTGATCAGCAAAGATTTTCATCAATAGGGGTGTTAATAGCGGCGAAAGTATAGTCGCTATGGCGGTTAAGGTGATTGACAGTGCAACATCTGCTCTTGCAATAAATGCCATAACATTTGAGGCCAGGCCACTGGGTGAGCAACCCACAAGTATGAGGCCTGCTGCAATTTCTATCGGCAATGAGAAAATATTGACTAAGACAAACCCAACAATTGGCATGATGGTGAACTGGCAGATCATGCCTACAATAACAGGGATGGGCATTGTTATTACACGACTAAAGTCCTTCAAACTTAGGGTTGAAGCCATACCAAACATGATCACAATTATCAAGGGTATGATAAGGTTACTGAGCTCAAAACCCCCGATTTCTTTGAAATAAGTTGGATAGTAATTGGAAGAGACAGCAGCGGCAATCACCCAAATGGTGAAGGAGTAGGTTCTAAGTGTTTTGTGCCAGCTAAAAAATATGGCAATAGCAATGCACAATAGCGAGATTAGCATGCCGGAATTTACATACTCAAACTACATATTCCTGATCAAATGTGCTGACGTTTTTCTTTGACCAAATCATACATTAACTCCCTGGCTCTATGCAATTGGGCTTTAACTGTTCCAAGGGGTGCTTCTATTTCGGTTGCAATCTCCTCATAGGAAAGCTCATCGAAATACCGAAGTCTTACAAGTCGTTGATATTTGGCAGGTAACTTATCGACGAACATTCTCACTAACTCTATTTTCTGAGTTTTAATGGTCTCCTCGTCTGGGGTTAGGTTCTTGTCTTCGACGTCAATGGTAACAGCATCACCGCTATCATCACTATAGGACGTATTGAGGCTATAAGTCTCTAATTTCTTTTTCCTTATAAAATCAATGGTATTGTTCGTGGCAATTCTGAACAACCATGTACTGAACGTAAAATCTTTTTTGAATTTATGGAGGTTCTTAAAAGCTTTGGCAAAAGCTTCGATTGTAAGATCCTCGGCATCGTCGACATTGCGAACCATTTTTAGAATCATATGGTAAACCGGTTTTTTATACCGTTCCATTAATTCTGCGAAAGCTTTTTCACTGCCTTCGTTCGTCGCTTTGTCAATCAGGCCAAAGTCTTTTAGTGCCTTATCTGAGAACTGCTTGTTTAGCTCCATTTAATTTTTTTCGATAATAATGCTGGTACACTTAATAACGGAAGAAGTACCGCGAATATTAAATCAATTACTGGTAGAACAATTAAAGGAAATTTACCGGACAACTTTTTCGCTCCTAGTCCGAGTACGATTGTTTGTAAAACCAATCTAAATCCAAACCCACCAAATGTTACATACGGATTAACGCTCAGAAGGGATAAAGTTACAAAACATATCCAAAATAAAATTTGACTGGTTGAAAAGAGAGTTAGTCTGATTTTATCGAACAATTTGTAGCTTCTACCCACCGACAAATGACGTTTTTTCTGTGTGAAGTAGGACTTCCAACTACTTTTTGGTACTGAATCCACTATAGAATCAGGGGAAATGCAAATTTTCGAATTATTACGATTTGCATATTTGTTTACAAAGAGATCGTCATCACCACCGACAATATGTTGTATACCAGAGAAGCCATTTTGGGTGAGGAAAAAGGACTTTCGATAGGAAAGATTACGACCAACTGCCATGTAGGGTACTCCCCATAATGTCGCAGAAAGGTAATGTATTCCGGTAAGTAGTGTTTCAAATTGAATTAATAGATTGAGGAGGGACCACTTAAAATTATAAGGAGAATAGCCAATAACGAACTGAGTTTCAGTGTTATACTCTTTAGATATGGTCGATGCCCAATTCAGAGACCTGGGTCGACAGTCTGCATCGGTTAAGAGTAGGAGGTCATTTTTAGCAGCCTTTATTCCCAATAACAAGGCATATTTCTTTGAATTCATGTGATCAGGTACCTCATCGATACGAACGAGTTTGACCTTGTCTGATTCTGCCTGTAGGTTAAAAAGGTACTCATAAGTGGAGTCAACGGATCTGTCATCAACTACAATAAGTTCGTAATTAGGATGGTCCTGTTGCAGTAGCAAGGGCACAAGCTCCTTAAGATTCTCTTCTTCATTCCTGGCACAAACAATGATTGAAATCGCCTCTGGTGATTTGTCGTCTGATTTTGAATTATAAAAAATCAATCTTAGAAAACTAAGCCAGTAAAAAACCTGGATAGAAAGGCAGGTTAAGAAGATGGATAAGACAATAAAGAGGAAGCTCATGGCTGGTTGACAAATAGAGGTTGCAAAGATATAAGCGGACAAAAACTTATGTACTTTAATTGGACATTTCTCGCCTAGGGTGAGTTTATAATTGGGTTTGCACTCCCAGGGCTTTCTCGTAAAAATGATGAAGAGTGAACATTTGTTGGGCTCCCAACTTTTGTCCGGATTGAGCGGTTAGATAAAGTCCAATGCCAAAAGCACCTAAAATTATCAACCCCCAGAGACTACTGGGATCTTTATTTAGCATCCATTGTGAGGTGCCATATACAAGTACAAATAATAACAGGATTCCTACAACTGCGTATCCAAGGGTGAAAATACTCCACACAGAGGGCTTGGGTCCATAGAACCCGCGAATAAGTGTCTGATTGCTGCTGAGCTTTTCCAGGGAAATATTCAACTGAGGAGTCCAGAAATGTTGCTCATTTTCTGGAATCCTGAGGGTAATCGTTTCTAGTACCATCAATCCTTTACATGGGCAATCATCTTTTGCCAATTCTTCTTTTATCCTGTCGCGAATTTCATCAGGTGTTCCTTCAGCAATTTGTCGGAATCTTGGCCTTATACGTAAACTGGTCATGGTTTATATATTCTGTCAAATACAGGACTTAATCTGACTTTTTTTATGGATAAATTTTAATCGTTCAAATAAGATAGGATACTTTCGACAAAGAATGGATGATTTTCGTTATTTACTATTATGAGTAAGCACAACCACTTTAGCGAATGGCTTCTTGGTACCAATTACGAATGGTTGAAAATCCAGGTACAGGATTTATTGATGCAATCAAAATTCGATATACTAGATTTCTCAGAATACGAAGATTCAAGGGGTTCCTCAGGTATTTGGTTCGTGCCTTATGGTTCTTTATCACTTCATACTTTTCCCAACAGGAATAGAACTTTTATTGAGTTGAGCTGCTTTGATCATGCGAAATACCTCGACTTTATTATCAATTTCAAAGACTTTAGACAAGATAATTTTGGCAAGATGAGGGTTTGATCATTCCAAGATCAAAGTTGAATAGCCAGGCATTACAATGGTGTCATCAATTAGCCTGGGAAGTTTCGATTCAAAAAGTATTCTCCTTTCACCCTTACTTAACTTAAAAGGTTTCCCTGATAGATTATGATAGACCTCAATTTTGCTTCTCTCATCATATCTTTTGAAAGCACACACGGCCGTATTTTCTACAATCAGACTTTCGATATCACCTTTTGACAAGAGCGGATTATTTTTTCTCAGTTGAATAAGAGTTTTATAATGATTATAAAATGATTTCGGGTCATTAATTTGTTGTTCTACTGGTTGGATCTGGTCTTTTCTATTGTATTTAGCCTCCATCCAACTAGTCCGTCCAGCGTCTGATTCCGACCAAACGAAAGGTTCTCTGATAAATTCATCTGGCTTCAATCCCTTCATCCCAATCTCTTCTCCATAGTAGATAAATGGAGTCCCTGGAAGCGTGAAGAGAAGGGAAGCCGCCAGTTTTGCCTTATGTGTGTTGTTTTTTAAAACACTTAAAATGCGATTTTGATCGTGGTTTTTTATGAAGGTCCCATCAATGAAGTCGCTGGTTATTGACTTATAATAATTGACAATTTTCAAATACTTCTGGACAAGGCTGTGTTCATATTCATTTTGTAAGGCATAGGTTATCGCATTACTCAAATCAAAATTGAAATTGGCTTTTAGTCCTCTCAGGAATGGAGCTACTACCTCCGCATTATCCCATACCTCACCAATTAGGAACACTTCCTTTTTAACCTGCTCCATTTCCTTCCTGAATTCAATCCAAAATTGCTGGCTGTCCTCAATTCGATTATCTGGATATATGTGTTTTGCAGCGTCTAATCTAAAACCATCTACTCCATGTTCTTTTAGCCAATATCTTCCAATCTTATAAACCTCTTGCCTTAACTCCTGGCTATCGTAATTCAAATCTGGCATTTCATTGGAGAAGTAAGAATAGTACTTCTCATCCTGTCCGGGAATTTCATTCCATTGCTCTACATTATCTGAATCTTCTGCAACATCCTTGGTCCGAGTACCCATCTTTTCAATCTCGTTATCAGTCGCCCATACAAAATAATTCCGATACTGACTTTTGGGATTTTTGCAAGCTTCCAAAAACCACGGATGTGATGCGCTACAATGGCTAATAACTAAATCAATAATCACTTTTAACCCATGGTGGTGGGCCTCATTTATTAAAGATCTCAAGTCTTCTGAAGAACCGTAATCGGGATGTATGGTGTAATAGTCAGTTACATCATATTTATGGTAAGACGGAGAAGGGTTTATTGGCATTAACCAGATACCTTCAATTCCGAGATTTACAAGATAATCCAATTTGGCCCTGACTCCATTAAGGTCTCCAATGCCATCGCCATTTGAATCGTAAAATGACTGCACAAATATTTGATAATACACGCTTTAAAGTGAGGTAAGCTGTACTATTTGGAAGCTATAAGGGTTCATCTCAATTTTGAACCCTCCGGGGTAGTCTTCCGAGCTGATGGTTGACGACCGATCAATTGTGGATGGCATCAAAACCTTTGTAGTAAAATTTCCAGTAAGCTTCATTCGGTTAAGCGCATCCTCAGGGATCTTTATTGTACAGTTTTGTGGATTCGAATCAAAGTTGCATATAATAAGCAGATTTTGATCAGCCGAGTACCTTAGATAAGCATAGACCTTATTGGAATATCCTTTAAAATTATCTGTTCTATTGTAGTAATGAAGATCATAAAATTCCCCGGTTGCAATTGCGGGCTCCTGTGAAATGTTAAGAATGTCGGCATAAATGGATCGAAGCTTCTTTTGATCACCTGATAATTGACCACCGTCAAACTTACCAGCATTCATCCATTTCTGGTGTGCAGGAACACCCCAATAGTCAAAGTGTGTTGTACGGCCGTCATCTCCGCTAAATCCAGCTTCACCCGCACCTGTTTCTCCTACTTCTTGCCCGAAATAGATCAT
>JAJCYL010000246.1 GCA_029262955.1 Cytophagales bacterium
GTGGTTATAATGGAAAAATAGGTATTGAGCTAAGAGGTTCTTCCAGTCAATTCTTTTTTGAAAAAAGGAATTTTGGTATTGAATTGAAAAATGAAGTTGGAGCAGATACTTCATTGTCAATATTGAATATGCCCAAAGAAGAGGACTGGATTCTTCATGGACCATATTCTGACAAGACCTTGCTTCGTAACGCCCTGACCTTTAACCTTTGGTCTAAAATGGGTAGATATGGTAGCAGAAATCGTTTTTGTGAAGTGGTTATAAATGGCGATTACATCGGTGTCTACCTGATGATGGAGAAAATAAAACGGGATAAAGAGCGAGTGGCTATAAGTAAGCTTACAGAAGAAGAGAATTCAGGCGATGACCTTACAGGGGGATACATAGTTAAGATTGATAAGTTCGATGGTACTAACAGTGGTGATGGATGGGTGTCTCCCTATCTCCCTCCAGGAAAGACAAATAATGATCAGGTAATTTTCTTTCAATTTGATTATCCAAAAGGTCGAAATATTACTCCCGAACAGGCTAACTACATCGAAACATATATCACTGAATTTGAAAAGACTCTCTTGAGCAAGGATTTCAAAAGTCCCGTTTCTGGATATAGAAGGTTTATCGATGAGGATTCATTTATTGACTTTGCCTTAATTAATGAAGTGAATAAAAATGTTGATGGGTATAGATTAAGTACCTTCTTACACAAAGATAAGAACAGCATAAATGGAGAATTGAAGATCGGACCTGTTTGGGATTTTAACCTGGCGTTTGGTAATGCCAACTATTGCGATGGCAGCAATGTGGAGGGATGGGCGTGGGATTTTAACAAACGCTGCGACGGAGATTTTTGGCTCATTCCATTCTGGTGGGAAAGATTATTACAGGATGATCAGTTTGTTGAGGACTTAAAAGTTAGATGGACGCAGTTGAGAGCGGGCCCATTCAAAACAGAAACGGTGTTGTCTTACGTAGATTCTACAACCGATATACTACAAATTCCCATTCAAAGAAACTTTGAAAGGTGGCCCATCCTGGATACGTACATCTGGCCCAATCAATTTGTAGGTGATGGCTCTTATAGCTCTGATGTTAAGTACCTCAAAGACTGGATAACCGCTCGATTGGATTGGTTAGACGAAAATATTAAAGGCCTTGAAGCTATATCAGTAACAGTTGGTATTAATGACTTAGACTACAACTTCAGAATATATCCCAATCCCAGCTCAGATGCTTTACATTTTAATAGCTCAAAAATTATTACGCGGATAGAATTATTTAATGTTAAAGGGAATAGAGTTAAGCTGACACAAGATTTGATGTTCAATGAATACAGTCTGGAAGTATCAGATTTGATATTTGGCACTTATATGATTAGAACCACACACGCTGACGGTGAAATTATCAATCGTATTTTTATCAAAGAATGAACAAGTGTAAGCCTCTTGTGCGTATCCTTGCTTTAAAACAACTAAGCTAGTGAATCTGCTTCATATGCGCAACGCCTGCCTGCTAGGCAGGGTTCCTAAGAGAGCTTCGAATCACAAGTCCTTTTAGATTCCAGAGAAATTGGCGAGTGCTCGAATGCCTCCAAAGAAGCAGGTGAGCGGCCAGCCTGCTACTGCCGAATAAGTAAGAAAGTGAGCACATGAGGCTTAAACGATGTTACCATCATGGGCCGTCTGCTTGTCCGTCCGATCCAGGTGGGCTTGTTCCACCAGCTTTCTCCTGCCGGAGAGGCCTTCATTTTTGAAAGACCAAAAACGAAGCAAAAAGTCTTTTGGAAAATCAATAACCCACGGCCATCACGCCGCCCGCCAACGCTGTAGGCCAACTGGCTGGCAACTCTGCCCCCCGATAGCTATCGGGGCTTATCAGCCGCTATTTTCCGGCTTACCCGCCTGGGTGAAAAGGGGAGATAGGAAAAGTTGTGATTTAATCCTGGTTTGCAGTATTCATTCAGTTCAATACCTTGCCTGCCCATCCGATGCAGAAAGGCCCAATTGATGGTAATAAGTTTATAATGGTAGTTCTGGTGAAAACAAGTAACTACCTTCAACTAGGTTAGTTATCCCATTAATTTGAAGTAGAGTCTATGAATTGGTTTACAAATTAATTTCCGATAGTAATTGATTTAGATTCAGACGATATTTTAAATTCAATGGAATTGCCCCCCAAGTTTCCTCGTACAATTTCGTCATAGCTTAATTCCTCTTCATTTGAGAATACAGTTTGTTGATAATTTAGGCTTGAAAGATCGAATTCAGAATATCGATTTTGAATAACCTCTTTCAAAGTAGAAACTGAATAATTAGTAGTGTTTTGACCGATAATACTCCAAGAAATGGTTAAATCACCCGGATTTATTAGATCACCAGCAGAAACATTACTCCATCTACTTCTTACTTGATCAAAATTACCGGTTGCTGTAGCTTGATAATTAACAAGATCTTTGATAATAGAAATATCGTCAAGTGAAAGTGGGATTATTTCCGACGGAATTATTTCTCTGAAAATGTTCGACCCTCTCTTTCCAGTTTCAAGATCGTAGGAAACAATAGTTGTATAACTCCCAAAAACATCTCCGGGATAATATATTCCTTCCGGTGCGATTGCAAAATCCAATCGATTAATGCTGTTTAAGTCAATCAGATATCGAGGATCACTGGAGTCATTTTCAAATCCATCCATAAAAAACCCTCTCGTCTTCTCCTTGTCGTAGCCAAAATTAACTGGCTGAAACGTCATGTCCATAAAATCATCTTCTCTAATTTTGAAAGAAGAGTTTGGTACAACGTCTGTATATATAGTATACTGTGGTGGAGATGAAGTGAGTCCGCTTTTAGCGGCGTATATGAATTTCTCTGGAACGAAGTCTATCGTTTCTTGTAAGGTGGAACCGAAAGAACTCCTAAAAGCAAAGGAAACTGGAGTAGCAACTACGATGTTTTGTATCTCAGGGTCTACTTCAATACTTACTGATTCTCTATTAAGACTTTGCTGTGAACTTGGAGGGAGACTAACTATACCCACCGGGATATCATATGTAGTGGTAACATTCAAATCTGTTTCCGATACACTAATAAATGTATAGTTAAAGTGCTTTATCAATTCACTCCCCAAAAATTCAATTGTACCTGACTGGCTTACGTTGGAACTGTCAATAAGACCTCCCTGTGTGTCGGTTAATATCACAAACTGTTCTATATTGTCAGGGACACCATTTGTTGTCAGTGTGAATACTGGTATTTGAGTTGCATCGTCGTCACTACACTTAAAGAATGTGATACTTATAATAAAAAGACTTAATAGCAGATGTTTCTGATTCCTCTTAGTGATAAATTTCGTCATAAATAGTAAGTGGTGTTAAATGGTACATAGCTGAATAATTATCCACAATATATAATAAAATTGCATTATGAAATGCCCCTCAGGAAAAAGACAATACTTTACAAAAGAAGATGCAGAGGAGGCACTGATTGGTTCCAGGATAAATTTTCACCACAATGATACCAGTGGACCAATTAATATCTACGAGTGTCGGGATTGCAAAGAATGGCATCTCACTTCCAGAGGTCCAACTCATGAATTGCTTTGCTCAAGCGAGGTTCAAAATCGAATAAAATTAGAGAGAGAGTCTCAGGAATGGGAGCGCAAGCTTAGATAATCAGGCTGCTTTAGAATTTTGACAGGCTCGCTTGTACCCTTGAAAATTACTTCTCACCAGACGCCAGCTCAGAATTTGTACAACAGCTATTAATAACTCTGATTGTAAATCACTCAATAATTTCTATTCTATTTTATCAGGTACAATTGGGTCTGCCTTCTCTTTCAAAAGATTATTATTCATTTGTTGAATATCTTCTTTGAGTATTTTCTGATAGGCCTCATCAGCCTTCACGAGCCGCTCCTTTAATACTCGGTAAACTTCACCCTGCTGGTCTGTAGGCTTGAAATCAGCACCAAATGCACCGGCATCACTGGCCAATGCACTGTAGCGTCCGTAAAGCTTCATGGGAGATCTAAAAGCATCTTCTCGGGCGCCGGTTAGGTTGATATCATACAAGGCACCTTCGACCTGTTGCAGCTTTGCATACAAGGCTAATGCCTTTTGTTTGAGGGGTTTCTTTCCGTCTTTCGATATAGCGTTTAGCCTGACCTTTATATTCTCGATTTCATTGATGCGGTTAACGATTTGATTCAGGTCCTGATTCAAGACTAAGGAGAACGCTACCTGGGCTTCAATTTCTGGCATTGTACCTGTAGTATTCGGATCCTTCAAAACTTTCACAGGTTTGCTGATTTCGTTCGATCCTGCCTTTATTCTGACTGTGTAAGTACCCGGAACAACACGGGGACCCCACTTGCCTCTAAATAAATCTAAATCCCAGGTGTACAGCTCACGGACTCCGTTGTCCTCAAAAGTGACCCAGGGTCGTCCTGGAGGAATAGTTCTCAACTCAGGTTCTTCTACCGACTCATAACGCAGGTTCCAGTCGATTCGATTAATGCCTATTTCGTTCGTTCCTTTCAATTTGCGGATTACTTCTCCTGAGGGATTAAGAATTTCGAGCGATACCCCACCTGTGACCGTATCTTTCAAATGGTAATTGATCAAGGCACCGTATTTGGGATTTTCACCATCGGCCATGCTTGAACCACCACCAAAAGTACCCGCTGTCTTAATCGGTCTCACATTTTGAAAACGGTAAGCATCCCTGATATCGAACAAGGCTACATCTTGTTGTTGTACCTCATCTGAGAACTGTCTTAATGGAGTAATGTCATCGAGTATATAAAATCCACGGCCATAAGTAGCCACCACCAAATCGCTGAAGTGGTCTTGGATGGCCAGCCAATAGACTGGAGCTGGAGGCATGTTGTTGCGCAGGCTGATCCAGTCCTTGCCATCATTGGGAGAGAAGTAGAGGCCATTATCAGTACCCGTGTAGAGTAATCCCTCTTTCTTAGGGTCTTCTTTCACCACATGAACAAAGCTTAGGTAGCTCTTTGGAATGTCATTACTGATTTTCGCCCAGGTAATTCCATAGTCTTCCGTTTTATAGATATATGGATCGAAATCACCCATTTGGTGCATATCATATGCTAAATAGGCAGTCCCGGCGTTGTATTTACTGGGTTCAATAGTAACCACTGTTCCCCAGGCGGGCATTCCGGTAATATTAGGAGTAATGTTGGACCATGAGCCTCCACCATTTTTACTCAGTTTGACTTGCCCATCATTAGTACCAACCCAAATCAGCCCTTTTTCAACTGGAGATTCCGCAATGGCAAAAATTAATGAGCCATCATAGGTCATTAGATTATCTACTGCCACACCTCCGGAGCTTTGCTGATGCGATTTCAAATTCAGGGTTAGATCAGGGCTTACTTGTGTCCAGGTTTGACCTGCATTGGTGGTTTTGTTAATAAATTGACTTCCCACATAAACCGTATTATGATCATGTGGAGAAATGTGAATGGGAAAGTTCCAATGCCATCGATGCTTCAGCAGGGCAGGGGGCCAGCCATATCCGGCTTCCGGCCACACCCTTACATCTCTAACGTGACCCGTGCGAATGTCGAATACCTGGAGCCCGCCGTCGTAGCAGCCTGACCATACAATATTATTGTCAACTGGATCGGGTTGTGCAAAGCCACTTTCGCAGCCACCGACATCACGCCATAAGCCTACCGGGATAAATCCTTGTCTGCTGTTACTTGGTCCCCGGTAAGAATAGCCATCCTGACGGTTACCGTAAACATTGTATGGAATTTGGTTGTCGACCGCAACATGATACATCTGCGCAATGGGGAATACATGTCTTTTAAAGGTCTTGCCTTTATTGAGAGTGACTGAAAGCCCGCCATCGTCAGCTATCATATACCAATCTGGGTTGGTGGGATCTATCCAAATGTCATGGGTATCTCCTCCTCCTTGGGGTGCGTCC
>JAJCYL010000247.1 GCA_029262955.1 Cytophagales bacterium
CTGACATCCAGGTTTATCGCAACGACCTTGTGCTTTCAACAATGGGTCGTGGGTTTTGGATAATGGACAATGTCACATCATTACATCAAATTGATGATCGCGGTTCAAACGTAGCCTACTTATTCAAACCCAAGAACACTATCCGGTTCAGGTATAAGTTTGTTACAGAAGATGGAACAGCAAGACCTGAGTATCCAAAGCCAGGCATATTGATTGATTATTACCTCGATAATGAGATTTCTTCCGAAATAAAACTTGAAATACTTGGTGCTAACAATCAGGTAATCAGTGTGTTTAATAGTAAAAAGGAAAGCGAAGCCAAAGAGGATAGTGATATGTCAACTGGCTTTACTTCACAGTCTGGTAGGCCCGGTTTAACAAAGGATAAAGGATCGAATAGATTCAGGTGGGATATGCGCCATACAGGTGCCTGGAGTTCAGATGCGAAAAGGGCTTTTAATAACGGTCCGATGGTTTCACCGGGAGTGTATACAGCAAGACTGACAGTTGATGGCAAACAATTCGATCAATCTTTTGAATTGTTGATTGACCCAAATCTAAAGATGGCAGGTGTCACTCCTGATCAAATTAAAGAGCAGGAAGTTTTAGCGGTTAAAGTCAACACCTTACTTGATCAGGCAAGACGATTAGAGGCTGATGCTAAAAAAAGAGAAAAGGAATTGAAGGGTAAGAAATTGCAAACCTTGAAAGAAGTTAAGAGTCAACTGTCTACCGCCGATGGTATTTATATGACACCGATGTTAGTTGATCAAACCAGATATCTTTTGAACATGCTGAACCAGGCAGACCAGAAGCCGGGAAAGGATGCATTTATTAGATATGATGAGTTGAAAACACAATTTTCGGTTTTGGAGAAAAAGTACGCCGCTGTTAAGTAACATTTAAACAACATTAAAAATGATGAGAATATTTTTAGTCCTTTTTACGCTGGCTTATATACCCGTATGGGGACAATATTACCCTGGCAGCAATTGGGAGTCTAAAAAGCCCAAGGAATTCAAGATTAACGAGACACAACTTCAAAAAGCTGTTGATTTCGCAAAAAATAATGAATATTCTGGTGCTGTTGACTTAAGACAAGCGATCTATAAAGGCTTTGAGAGGGAACCATATCATGAGATTAAAGGTCCGGTCAAAAGAAGAGGTGGACCAGCCGGGTTAATATTGAAGGACGGCTATATCATTGCTCAATGGGGCGATATTGATAGGGTGGATATGACATTTTCGGTAACAAAGAGCTACTTATCCACCATGGCTGGTCTGGCAATTGATGATGGTTTGATAAAAAATGTGAGGGACAAAGTTCAAAGCTATGTGTGGGACGGAAATTTTGATACAGCGCACAATTCAAAAATTACCTGGCATCATCTTCTGACACAATCTTCTGACTGGTCTGGTGACTTGTTTGGTATGAAAGATTGGAATGACAGACCGCCAAGAGAGGGAGGAATCGACGATTGGAAAAACAGAAAACTTATTGAGCCAGGCACAAACTTCGAGTACAATGATGTACGGGTTAACTTGCTATCCTATTCTTTACTGAATGTATGGCGAAAGCCTTTACCTCAGGTTTTGAAAGATCGTATCATGGATCCCATTGGCGCCTCAACCACCTGGAGGTGGTATGGGTACGACCATTCATGGGTCACTATTGATGGTGTGAAAATGCAGTCGGTAAGTGGTGGTGGTCATTCCGGTGGGGGTGTTTTTATCAGTGCTGCTGATCATGCCCGTTTCGGATTACTTTTCCTCAGAAATGGTAAGTGGAACGGTAAGCAATTGATATCTGAAAATTGGGTCAAAATGGTTCAGCAATCGTCTGAAGCCAATGACAGTTATGGCTACATGTGGTGGCTCAACAAAGGTGAACGCAAATGGGATAATGATTTGTCTCAAAGTATCTATTATGCAGCCGGGTTTGGAGGTAACTTCATTGTGGTTGACAAAGCGCATGAGCTAGTGGTTGTGACCAGGTGGTTAGAGCCTTCCAAGATTGGTGAAATGATGGGGTTGGTTATGAACGCTCTGGACTAAGTACAAATTATGAAGCACCTTATTAGTCTCTTCTTACTATTTATTTCATTTAGCATCTACGCCCAAAACGGCCCTAAGATCCTCATCTCCGTTGATATGGAGGGACTGGCAGGTGCTGTTACAGATGCACAATTGGGTCCGGGTGGTTTTGAATATGAACGTTTTCGTACGTTCATGACCAACGAGGCCCTGGCCGCAATTAAGGGAGCAAAATCAGCCGGAGCTGGTGAGATATTGGTGGCTGATTCTCACGGGAATGGGCAGAACCTCTTAATTGAAAAATTCCCTGATGACATTGAGATAATAAGATCATGGCCCAGACGCTTTCATATGATGGCCGGTATTGATGAGTCGATTGATGGCGTTATGCTAATCGGTTATCACGCGTCGACTAATAACAAAAAAGGAGTAAGGGCTCATACATTTTCCAGTGCCCGATTAACCGATGTCAAAATTAACGGACAGAGCATGTCAGAAGGGACCTGGGGGGCCATTGTTGCCGGACATTTTGGAGCTCCCATAATATTGGTTACCGGTGATAATATTGCTACACAGGAAGTAAAGGATTTTACCGGTGATGTGGAAGAAGTGGTAGTAAAAGAGGCTTTGAGTTTCCATTCCGCTAAGACAATGACTCCTAATGCGGCAGTTAAGTTAATTCAGGCAGCAAGTGAAAGAGCTGTTAGAAGAATTAAAGACTTCAAGCCGTACGAAATAAGTACTCCAGTTACATTGGATGTATCTTTTAAGCATTACAGGCCAACGGAGGCATTGGATTATTTGCCGGTATTTGAGCGAACGAATTCACACACTATTCGGTACGTGGGCAAAGACATGACCGAAGTGGCAGATGTGTTCGAGTTTTTAATGGAATATAGCAGTTATCTGGAACCCTAAATGAATGCGTCGTAGTTGCGATTCATAAATTGCTCACACTGCTGTTGGCTTCCTGCATATATCAAATCATTGGATTTCATAACGACCCATTCTGAGTCTTTCTTGTTGTATTTTAACTTGAATCTATCCAGATTCTTGCGCTTAAAAAGGCTGGTAATTAGGTTCATGGCCGAACGAAGTTTATTGTGCAATATCAAATATAAGTACAACTCTATTTAAAACCTAGTAATTTTTGGACAAATGCTTGACTGTAAAGCTATTACCGACCTAAAAACTTGATAATCCAGTCAGATATTAGATTCCTGTTGAGTGGCAAAGACATTGTGGCGTCCGCGTTACTAATGATTTCCTCACCGATTTGTT
>JAJCYL010000248.1 GCA_029262955.1 Cytophagales bacterium
GGTGAACAATCTTGTTTTATTCCTGGTGCCAGCTCTCATTTGGGGCTCTACCTGGCTGGTGATAAAATTTCAGCTTGGTGTTGTTGACCCTATGATGTCAGTCGGCTATCGGTTTTTACTTGCGGGAGTGATTCTTCTTGGTTATTGTAAATTAAAGGGGATTTGCCTCACTTTTAATGTGAGGGAACATCTGCAGATAGCCCTGCAGGGATTTTTGCTTTTTAGCACCAATTACTGGCTTGTTTATCTGTCTGAACTACACCTAACCAGCGGATTGGTAGCCGTAGGTTTTTCAACGCTGATTTTCTTCAACATTTTCTTTGCGTCTCTATTTTTGGATCAAAGAGTGACCTCAACTGTTATTCTCGGTGCGATCCTGGGCCTGGTTGGGACCGGAGTTATTTTCCGGCCCGAGTTGGCCAGTTTCGGCTTCTCAGATGATTCATTTAAAGGAATGGTTTACTGTTTAACAGGAGTTTTACTGGCGTCCCTGGGAAATGTGGCTTCCGCCTATAATCAAAAGAAAAATATTCCTGTGATGCAAACGAATGCGTTTGGAATGTTTTATGGGGCTATCTATATGCTGATTCTAGGTATGGCAACAGGTAAATCATTTGCATTTGATTGGTCGCCGGATTATATCATCTCAATCATCTATTTGACAATGTTAGGTTCAATAGTTGCTTTTAGCACTTACCTCACTCTTATTGGAAAAGTTGGAGCAGGAAAAGCCGCGTATGTCATACTAACCATTCCTGTAGTGGCGATATCACTCTCAGTTATTTTTGAGGATTACGAATTCTCGATTTATTCGATTGTGGGAATCACAATGATCATTGGTGGCAACATTTTGGCTTTGAAAAAGAAGTGAGGAGCCAATTCTGTTATTACCTGAATGCGACTTGTTTTTCATCAGAACCCATTCGAGCTAAACTCTAATGGAATCATTTCAATTTCGGATTATTGGTATGTCTATCGCCATCCCGAGTATCCTTCTTGGCAATATTCTTCCGAAATGCTTCATCAAGGTCGACACCTGTTTGATTGGCTAAGCAAATTAATACCCATAATACGTCGGCCATCTCATCACCGATATCTCGATTTTTGTCAGTCTCTTTAAAAGATTGCTCACCATAGGTTCGGGCCATTAATCTGGCCAATTCTCCCACCTCTTCTGTCAGAATTGCCATATTGGTCAGTTCACTAAAATACCGTACTCCTTTGGTTTTGATCCACTGATCCACAGTTGATTGTGCTTCTGGAATTGTCATTTGATGATGTTTAGGTCTATGCTTTATTGCGCATAGTTCTCATGAGCTTATTGGCAAAAATAAAATCCTCCAGCTCTTTAACATTACAATCAACAATGTTCTGGCAATTCCCCTCCCAAAGTTTTTGCCCTTCAAACATAAACATGATATACTCTCCAATTTCCATGACGGAGTTCATGTCATGGGTGACTACTACGGTGGTAATATTGTATTCCTCAGTTATCTCCTTGATGAGGTTATCAATTGTGATAGATGTTTGAGGATCAAGACCAGAATTTGGTTCATCACAAAAGAGGTATTTTGAATTATTTACAATTGCCCTGGCAATACCGACCCGCTTTTTCATCCCTCCACTTATTTCAGAGGGCATCATTGTGTTTACATTTTCAAGGCCAACCCTTTTGAGACAGAAGTTGACCCTTTCTATTTTTTCATCTGCTCGCATTTTAGTCAGAATATTCAGTGGAAACATAACATTCTCCTCAACATTCTTAGAATCAAAAAGTGCGCTTCCCTGAAAGAGCATTCCCATCTCTCTACGGATTTCAGTCTTTAAATCTCTCCCAGCTTTTGCGAAATCCCGGTTGTCATAGAAGACAGTCCCCTCATCAGGTTGCTCTAAACCAACTATGCATTTAAGAAGTACACTTTTTCCTGTACCGCTTGCTCCGATAATTAGATTGGTTTTCCCTTTTTCAAATGTGCCACTAATACCATGCAACACCTTTTTGCCATCGAATGATTTTGTAATATTTTCAATTTCAATCATATTACAATAGGAGTTTGGCTAAGATGTAATCCGCAAAAAGTATAGCGATGCAACTGTTAGTTACCGCACTCGTGCTTGACTGCCCAACTTCCAAAGCACCACCCTTGGTATAAAATCCTTTATAAGCCGATATAGCAGCAACCAGGAAGGCAAAAGTGACTGCTTTAATCAAGGCAAACTGCACATTGAATGTTACAAATTCATACCTGATACCGTAGATGTAATCTGTTCCAGTTACTACACCAGTCAGTATAGCAGTAATATATCCGCCCATTATTGATAAAAAGGCCGCAAGAATTACCAGAAGTGGGTACATTAAAACTGAAGCAATAATCTTAGGAAGAACCAGATAGGAGGTTGCGTTGATCCCCATTACCTCTAAAGCATCTATTTGCTCTGTAATACGCATGGTACCAAGTTCGCCGGCAATGTGAGATCCCACTTTTCCGGCATATACAATGGCCATTATAGTTGGTGCCAGTTCCAGAATCGTCATGTCCCTGACTACTTGTGCAATAACAAACCC
>JAJCYL010000249.1 GCA_029262955.1 Cytophagales bacterium
CATTGAGGACAATGCAGCCCTTTACCATGCGTTAAAGGATGAATTTCCGGTTCAGCCAGTTTTCATTTTTGATACAGACATCCTTGACAAATTAGAGGACAAGAAAGATGCTAGAGTTGAATTCATTCGTCGGGAAGTCGATCGACTGACTTCTGAGCTAAAAGAATTTGGAAGCAGTCTTGATGTGAGGGTTGGGAGACCTCTGGAGGTTTGGAAAAAAATTGTGGAAGATTATGACGTAAGTCAAGTCTACGCCAATAGAGATTATGAGCCTTACGCAAAAGATCGTGACAAGGCAGTCAACCAATATCTGGCTTCAAGGGGCATTAAATTTATTACCAGGAAGGACCTAGTTATTTTTGAAAAGGATGAAGTGCTTAAACCCGACGGGAGTCCATACACGATATACACGCCCTTTAGCAAAAAATGGAAATCTAAACTATCGGATTACTATTTGAAAAGTTACCCTTCTAATAAAATTAACAATTGGAATAAGCGTGATCCTTTGCAAGTACCTTCATTACAGTCAATTGGCTTTCAAGTAACGGACATTGCAATACCCAGTCGTTCAATTCCCGATAATATTATCAGCAATTACCACTCAACCCGGGATATTCCATCCATTCAAGGCACTACAAGACTGAGCATTCATTTGAGATTTGGAACCGTAAGTATCCGACAATTAAGTCGTGAGGCTATCCAACTCAGCGAAAAATATTTCAATGAATTGATTTGGAGAGATTTTTACCATATGATCCTATGGCATTTTCCTAAAGTGGTTAATAATAATTTCAAGCGGAAGTATGACTTAATCATGTGGCGCAACAATGAGGAGGAATTTCTAAAATGGTGCGAAGGAAAAACCGGATTTCCTATAGTGGATGCCGGAATGAGGGAATTAAATGAAACCGGTTTTATGCACAATCGGGTTAGAATGATTACTTCAAGTTTCCTTTGCAAGGATCTGTTAATAGATTGGAAGTGGGGAGAGGCATATTTTGCATCCAAGCTATTGGATTATGACCTGGCTTCTAACAATGGAGGTTGGCAATGGGCTGCCGGGACAGGGGTGGATGCCGCACCTTATTTTAGGATTTTCAATCCGACATCGCAACAAGAACGCTTTGATCCGGACTTTAAATATATCATGCGTTGGGTGCCTGAGTTTGGAACTGCCGACTATCCAGGTCCACTGGTTGATCACAGCACAGCAAGGGAGCGAGCCTTGAATGCCTATAAGTCCGCATTGAACTCCTAATTATCCAAAAACCTTTTATATTTTCAGCAAATGATTTCCACAATAAAAGATACAGTTACCCTTAACAATGGAGTTGAGATGCCCATTTTTGGTCTGGGAGTATGGCGCAGTAAATCTGGAGAAGAAACTGAAAATGCTGTCAAATGGGCTATCGAAGCGGGTTATATTCACATTGACACTGCCTCACTTTACAAAAATGAGGAAAGCGTTGGAAAGGGTATTAGAGGATCCGTAAAAGCAAGAAGCGAAATATTTGTGACCACTAAATTGTGGAATACTGATCAAGGCTATGATTCAACCTTCAAAGCTTTGGAGACCAGCCTTGAGAAATTACAAATGGATTATGTCGACTTGTATTTGATTCATTGGCCCAAGGGCAAGATTTCCATTGAGACCTGGAGAGCCATGGAAAAGATTTTTCAACAGGGTAAGGCAAAGGCAATAGGTGTTAGCAACTTTATGATAAATCAATTGGACGAATTTCTCCCTCAATGTGAAATTGTACCTGCAGTAAATCAAGTGGAATATCATCCCTATTTAACACTGGTTGATCTTGTGACTTATTGTAAAGAGAATGATATCCAATTGGAAGCTTGGAGTCCCATAATGCAGGGTGAAGTTATGAATGTTCCACTTTTGAAAGAAATTGGTGAAAAATACAACAAAACACCTGCACAGGTGACTTTAAGATGGGACTTGCAACAAAGCATTATAACTATACCAAAATCGATCAAACAGCATCGGATTGTTGAGAACTCACATATTTTTGATTTTGAACTCAGTGAGGAGGAAATGGGGCAGATTAGTAATTTGAATCGAAACCATAGGTTTGGACCAGACCCACTAAACTTCGACTTCTAACGTGTTAGTTAGGATTACAGCATGATGGGGGAAGGAATGACCAATATTGGACACTTGATATAATGAGCCTCCGCATCCAATTCTGATAATAGTTCCTTTTCTATGATTATTAAATCAATCGGAATTTCTTTGATTTTAAGGAGCACCCTACTGGCAAGAAATCCAATTTCTGAGTGAAATTCGTAATTCTCAAGACTAGCTAAATCAAAACGCTCCTCGATCTCCTGTCTTCTTCTACCAGATGTATCATTCATCTGCTTTCTCAGATCAGAGCCTGACCGCTTCAGTTCTGCGTTCTCTAATCGAATAGTATGTAGAAAAATGAGATTACTCCTATGTTTTAGGGCAAGTTTAATGGCATGTTCAAAAGATTGTTCGGAACGGATTTGAGAATCGAACGGGAATAAGATATTCTTATAGGCATTCATACTAATTAGCTACAAAAACAAAGGAATATGAACTGGGCAATATGCTGGCTGATGGATGACAGTTCGAAAAATGATTTATATCATATTCCTCCATACATTTATATAATACAATTGCATATGGTGCTATGAATACAAAGGATTTTTTTAATGACAACAAGTCATTTCAAGCGATATGTCAGGCGGCGGTTGAAGGGATTTTAGTAGTTAACAAACAAGGTAAAATTATGTTAGCCAATGAGGCCAGTAATAAAATGTTTCGATATGACCAAGGGGAGTTGAACGGGATGAGTATTAATTCTCTTGTTCCTCGCAAACTGAGAGAGAATCATTTGGGTCATATGTCAGGTTATCATAAAAATCCTAAGCCCAGAAGAATGGGAGTTGGTAGGGACTTGTTAGCTCTTCGAAAGGATGGGACTGAATTCCCTATTGAAATTAGTTTAAGCAATACCTTAATTAATGAGGAGGCAGTCTCTGTTGCATTCTGTATTGATATCAGTGAGCGAAAGAGAGCCGAAGAAGCTTTAAAAAATAGTGAAGAGCAGTTGATGGTTTATGCCAGTGAGTTAGAAGAAAAAGTCAAAGACAGGACAGAAAAATTAAAGATTATCGTGGAAGAACTGGAAGTAGCTAATAAGGAATTGCAGGAGCAGATTGAAGTCAGGGAAAAAGTGGAAGAAGAAATTAAAAATGCACTTAGTAAGGAGCGTGATTTGAATGAACTGAAATCAAGATTCGTCTCCATGGCGTCTCATGAATTTCGAACTCCTCTTAGTACAATTCTTTCTTCAGCTTCTCTTATTGGAAGATACACGGATGAAAGTGCCGCCGAAAAGAGAGGAAAGCACATCAATAGGATTAAGTCATCTGTTACAAACCTGACTAACATTCTTGATGACTTCTTATCGCTAGGCAAATTAGAAGAAGGGCGTGTTGATTTGACTCTTGGGGACAGTGATGTGGTTGCTTTGATAAATGAAGTGGTCGATGAATTGAATGTCATCATGAAGCCAGGCCAGGAAATAAAAGTGACCGTCAAGGGTGATCCGATGCCTATACAATCAGATAACAGGCTGCTCAAAAACGTCATTATCAACGTTACTTCCAACGCGATAAAGTATTCACCACCAGAGTCGAAGATTGATCTTAAATTGTCTTATGAGAATGAAAAGGCAACTATTCACATAGTTGACAAAGGTATTGGCATTCCTGAGAAAGATCAGCAACATCTGTTTACTCGTTTTTTTAGAGCCGGCAATGCAACAAATTTAGAAGGGACTGGACTTGGCCTCAATATCGTCAAGAAATACCTTGAACTATTAAAAGGTTCTATTTCATTCAAAAGTAAATTGAATGAGGGGACGTCTTTCACAATTGAGTTACCCTATAAGCATTCAGAAAAATGAAAAAGATATTGATAATAGAAGACAACTTTGAAGTACGGGAAAACACGGCTGAAATCCTAGAATTAGCTGATTTTGAGGTTATTACTGCGCAGAATGGTAAGGAAGGTGTTGAACTCGCAACTGCTGATTTTCCTGACCTGATCATTTGTGATATTATGATGCCTGAATTGGATGGTTATGGTGTTTTACATATTCTCAGTAAGAAAGAAACCACAAGAAACATTCCTTTCATTTTCATGACTGCTAAAGCCGAAAAATCTGACATCAGGAAAGGCATGAATCTTGGAGCTGACGACTACATCACCAAACCATTTGATGATACCGAGCTGCTGGACGCTGTTGAGGCTCGGTTGAAGAAGATGGAAATGGTGAAGGCGGAATACGATCAAAATTTGGAAGGGCTGGACAATCTGATGAGCGATGCGCAGGCATTGCATAATTTAAATGACTTAACCAGGGAAAGAAGAATCCGTAGTTATAAAAAGAAAAATGACATCTTTTTCGAAGGGGATCGACCTCAATCACTTTTTTATGTTCAGACTGGCAAAGTTAAAACTTACAAGACTAATGAGGACGGGAAAGAGCTCATAACTGGTTTGCATACTTCAGGTGATTTTTTTGGTTACGAATCTCTTTTTGAGGGTGAATATGGAGAATCTGCAACTACAATGGAGGAGACAGAACTGGCCCTCATCCCTAAAGATGATTTTCTGACTCTGATTTACAGTAATAGAGATGTTTCCAAGAAGTTTATTGAAATTCTTTCTCATAAAATAGCCAGTAAAGAGAAGCAGCTTCTTGGCCTGGCTTATAGTACAGTTCGCCAGAGAACTGCTGCCACCCTGCTGAATATTTATGAAAAGTATGGGAGCCCCGGAGACCAAACTCCAATGAACATTTCCCGTGAAGATTTGGCCAATATGGTTGGTACTGCTACGGAAACTGTTATTCGAGTCTTGTCAGAATTTAAGGATGAAAAATTAATTGATATCCAGTCGGGTAAAATTTTTGTGATAGATACTGCCAGGTTAGGTATCGTGACCGAAAGAAACTTTGCAATTTAAATTGACTGTCATGAAAAATATCCTTGTCCCCACAGATTTCTCAAAACAAGCTTCTTATGCACTTGATTTTGCACTTGAACTTGCCAAAAAGACTGATGCTAAGATTACGGTTCTAAATGTAGTAGAAATGCCAATCAGCGCAGCTGCAGATCCAATGGGTGCCCCGGTCGTGCATGATTGGGGTGCGGATTTTATTAAATCGATTACTGAAGTTAATCGGAACAAAATGAAAGAGTTAAGTCAAAAAGGAGATTTTGACACTCAGGTAGAAGCAGGAATTATGCTGGACACTGCATTATCCTTTATTAGTAACAACAATATCGATCTGGTGATAATGGGCACAAAAGGAGCCACTGGTCTAAAAGAGATTTTCATCGGCTCCAATGCAGAAAAGATTGTACGCTACTCACCTTGCCCTGTTGTTACGATTGCTTACCCGGCAGAGGTGGAAGACATTGATAAAATCGTATTTGGCATTGACCTAAGTGGTAATGAGGGAAAAATAGTTGATGACGTTAAGAAATTACATGATCTTTTGAATGCAACCATTCATTTCATATATATCAATACTCCTCATGTCCTGACAAACGAGGAAGAGATCATCAGGAAGATGAGAACATTTGCAGAAGAAAATGAATTTATTGACTACACAGTCAACATAAGGAAGAGCACACAAAGGGATTCTGGCATCATTGAATTTGCTAAAGAAATCAGTGCTGATATGATTGCGATGTCGAGTAGTCGAAGAAAGGGTTTGGCTCATTTGTTTTTAGGGAGTTTGGCCGAAGATTTGGTCAATCACTCACCAATGCCAGTATGGACAATAAGCCTTGTGGATTGATGACCAAAAAAATTGCCCAATAATTTCGACTAAAAAGTCCGTAAAAATTAAACTCTTTTAAGAAAAGTTAGATCTTAGCGCATTATTTTAAAATAGTGCTAAAAAAGAGACAATGAGAAATTTAAGCTTAGGAGTATGGACAATCGTTTTATTGATGGCCTCCTGTACTTCTGACCAAAAAAGTGTTGTGACTAAAAGTGGTCTGCAAATAAATTATGTAACTGAGGGAGATGGCCCTGGACCGGTGGTTGGGGAGCTCATGCTTCTTCATATGAATTATAAGGATGCAAATGGGAATGCCTTCTTCGAATCCAAAGAAATTGGCTCAACAGTTCCAATCTTATATGATACCGGCAGATGGAAAGATGCGGGAATGATGTATGAGGTTTTTGCCTTGTTGAAAGTTGGAGATAGTATAACATTTGATGTTCCAGCAAAAGATCTATTCGAAAAGTCATTCCGTGGCCAAATGCCTGATTCGATTGCACCTGGAAGCAAAATTACTTTTGCAATTGGTGTGGAAGAGGCGGTTTCTCAAGCAGCGTATGCCAATCGAATTAATTCTGAACAACTTGGAATCGATGCCAAAATCATTGACAACTACCTGAGTCAAAACAGCATTGAGGCTCAAACAACTGATTCAGGTTTACGATACCTCGTGAGTCAGGAAGGAACTGGACCGAATGCCACACCAGGTAGTCAGGTTCAGGTACATTACCATGGGACACTCCTGGATGGGACGAAATTTGATTCCTCATATGACCGTGGTCAACCATTTTCATTTGTTCTAGGCCAAGGAAGAGTAATTCAAGGTTGGGATGAAGGTATTGCCCTGCTTAATAAGGGAGCTAAAGCCACCTTATATATTCCCTCATCTTTGGCTTATGGAGAGAGAGGTTCACCTCCTACTATTCAACCAAATTCAGTTTTGAAATTTGATGTAGAGCTAGTGGATTTTCAGTAAGCTGATTGTGTAATTCGGCTAGAACAAAAGCACTTCCGTATCTTTTTTAACAACTTTT
>JAJCYL010000250.1 GCA_029262955.1 Cytophagales bacterium
ACCTACTTTTTGGTAATTTATACTGCCTACTCTCTCTTCCTGATTATTGCTTTTATTCTCTTTCGGTGAAATGGCCTTTCCAACATCTACATCTAATTCTTGTCGATACCGGAAAGAGATGGTCACGACAATAAGCATTAGTAGTAACCCCGTAAATGCCAGTACATAGGAGCCGAAACTGCCTGAGGGCAAGCAATATCCAAAAACCCCAAAGACAAAAGGGAGCATCATTATCAAGCTTATCATGTTTGTAATATTTCTTGCCATGTCTTTTTGTTTTGTTTCTAAAAGGTTGGAAAAAGGGTCTGCGAAATGCAGACCCTGAAACAACCTACCTCATCAATCAACCTACTCTGTTACTTTTTTCTATTATCACATCTTCATAGAGTTCCAGGTCCTCATCGTATTCGGCTCCCGACCGGATCACTCCTTTGATCTTGATAATATCACCAATGGTCACTCCTTCAGTACTTTTGTTTGTTTCTTTGGTGAAGGTGGAGCTAACGCCAATTTTCGAGCTGGTTGACCTGAGTATTATTACCTTTTGGCCTTTAAGATCTTCCATAATCTTACCCACTGTGCCTTTCACCACAACGACCTTCGAATCTCCATCTGCTGACAGATATTTAGCGTTAGCCACCTTACTATTATTTAAAAACTCTTTTATCAGATCATCGGCATGAATCTCCACGAAAGGAGTTACGCTCTGAACATCCCGGTGCGGCATATTATATAGATAGGTTGCATAGCCTCCACCTACAGTCACTAGTATTAAAGCGACAATGATTATTCGTTTTATGGTTGTTTTTTTCATGGTCATTACAATTTAATTTTGCGTTTATTAACGTTGTAAAACCACACAAGGGCACTAACTTGGGAAGCACTAGGACTCAAATTCAAAAATGAGACCCTATTGTTGAGAGATGATTGAAATTACTGCGGAATAGTAAAGGATTTTAAGTCACTGATGCCACAAGCGATCCTTCCTTGACACGTGGGTATAGCTGTTCATAGGTCTGCACTACATTTACAGAAGTACGCCTGTAGATATGATTGAGTTTCAGCTCGCAGGGGTCATTGATCCCAGCAGCTGACAACAATTCCATCAGGGCTTTTAGGGTTTCATGGTGAAAATTAGCCACCCTTTGAGCCTTGTCTTTGGGAATAAGACCTCGCATAAGCATTTTATTCTGGGTAGCGACACCGGTTGGGCAAACATTTGTATTGCACCGCAAAGCCTGAATGCACCCAAGGGCAAGCATCATACCACGAGCCATGTTCACTAAATCAGCGCCCAGAGCCAGGGCTCTCACCACATGAAACGAGCTGATGATTTTCCCCGAGGCAATGATTTTTATATTCTTCTTTAAACCGAATCCAATTAATGTATTACTTACAAATGTCAGTCCGTCTCGCAGGGGCATTCCTAATGAATTAGAAAATTCGACAGGAGCGGCGCCAGTCCCGCCTTCGCCACCATCTACTGTTATAAAATCAGGTTTAATACCGGTCGACAACATTGCCTTGCATATATCTATAAATTCTTCTTCTTGGCCCACACATAACTTGAACCCTATTGGCTTTCCTCCCGAGGCTTCCCCGAGGGTCTTTATAAACTGTACTAATCCTTCAGGGTTGCTGAACGCACTATGCCCAGGCGGTGAAAAGACCGTGGTATGAGGGTCTACCCCTCTTATTTCCGCTATTTCCCGGGTGTTTTTTACCGCAGGCAGGATTCCTCCGTGACCAGGCTTAGCACCTTGCGAAAGCTTAATCTCAATCATTTTGACCTGGTCTAACTTCGCTTTTTCGGTGAATTTCTCCAGGTCAAAATTCCCCTCCTGGTCACGGCAACCGAAGTAACCAGTACCTATTTGCCACACAAGATCACCGCCAGGTTTCAGGTGGTAGGGACTGATGCCGCCTTCACCGGTGTTATGACAAAAGCCACCTTTTTTCGCACCCTCATTTAAGGCCAGGATAGCATTTTGGCTAAGAGCACCGTAGCTCATTGCTGAAATATTAATCAGGCTTGCGTTGTATGGTTTTTGGCAACCAGGCCCACCGATGAGTACTCGAGGGTCTGGGTTTAATTGATCAGAATGAAAAGCATACATCGAATGGGCCAGCCACTCGTATCCTGGCCGGTAAACATCCTGCTGCGTTCCAAAAGGTGTAGTATCATTGACCCCTTTCGCCCGTTGATACACCAAAGATCTGAAAATCCGGTTAAGTGGCCGTCCTTCTGTATCGGTCTCAACAAAGTACTGCATTATTTCCGGCCGGATGCTTTCCAGGATATAGCGAAAGTTTCCGATAACAGGGAAATTTCTTTTAATTGTATGTCTGCTGGATACAATATCTATGAAACCCACAAAGGCAAGCGGTCCGAATAAAATAAGTGACCACAAGCCAGGTTGCCAATAGAAGTAGAAAACTGTTTCGATGATGGCAACAATACCGATTGCTATATAAAAGTGATATCTCATTTTATTTTATTTATTGCAGTGCTTCTAACTGTATATATATTCAAAAACGCCCAAATGTCCGTGTTAATTCCCGACTATCTAAGTCCTCAAGTACGGTCATCATGTATTTGGATATCAGCGGGAACTGCTAAAAATTGCAGGCCTGTCATGCTCCCCTGGCTTATAATGCCTTAAAAGAGTACAATTCATTTTAATTTATTCCGGTTCCTAAACTAAATAATAGTAGGCCTGTTTCTTCCTCGGAAAAGGCCAGAGAGACGTTTAAGGCAAAATTTTCTTTGTAGGGAACTATATAAAACCCTCCTCCATAGCCCTTATGCCAATTAGAACGACTATCAAAATCTGAAAAAATGCGTCCGGAGTCATAAAATCCTGTCAGTCCGAATCTAAGCGGTAAAAAGGAGGTTTTAAATTTTGCGAGCTCTACCCTCAACTCAGTATTGTAATAAACAATTGATCTTCCCGTAAACCGGTCTTTCTGAAAGCCTCTTAACCCGGTTAATTGGCCCAGGTAGTTGAGTTTGTAAAAAGGAGTATTCTGGCTATTGAAAGTTGTTGCTCCCCCTAATCTTAAACCCAAGGTTATGGGTTTATGAGGGTTAACTGAGATAAAATGTTCAAGTAGACCTCTACCGGTTCCGTAGTTAAGATTATCTTCAAGGATTTGCCCGTTCTTATATTCAAGAAAGATTCGGCTACCGTTTTCCGGCAACGCTTCGCGATCTCTGAAATCGAAGTTAAGTGATGTTGCTGTTTCCAGCAAGTTGATATTCTCTAAGCCGAACACATTAGGCAAAGGGTTATTCTCGCCGAGTATGCTGGTTGGATCTCTTACCGCTTCATTATTTTCAAATGCCAACCCTATCCTGAATTCACTTCGTTTCCAGAAGCCACGAGCTAGCCCGGAACTCACACTATAGGTATCATACCTTGTCAGATAAAATTTGTTCTTAAATAAATCGTCGTCGTTTACGGTGTTATTACCTATTCCATAGAAATAGGTAAAATCATTATGGTCAGCCAGTTTACCAGATAATAATATATCCCATTTTCTCAGGACATGATGAAACCTGGCTTCATAGTCAATAATTCGAATATTTCGGGTGGTTAATCTTGTTCTTATCTGGTGCTTTGCGCTGTAATCTTGCTTACCGAACTTTTTCCTGGTGAAGCTTACTCCACCGGTTACCCCAAAGCCTGCATTCGAATTAAACCCTAAAAGCAATAGCGGCGTGTACCTATTGTAAGAAAAGGCCGTTCGATCATAGTTATAAACGAGATTATTCCAGTGATGAACTATCTTGCCTTCTTTGCCTATATCAGTAGAATCTTCATTTTGAGAATAAACGAGCGTCTTTTTCCCGGATGCGTTAACCACAGACTTATCATCTATCAGGTCTTCTCCCGGTCCGGGGATAACCCTGATTTTAATTGAGCGACGGGTTGTTCCATATATTTCGTAGTGGTCTTTACCACCTAATCCATACAATCTTATTTCACGGGTTTCATGGGGAAAAAAGATCCGGTTATAGATCAATTTTCTGTCTGGAGAAGTTTTTGTTTTGGCGTAAACTTGAACATTAACACTACCATCAGCATTTCTCTCAACTTCAAAGTACTCCTTCTTGTTTGAGCCGATGACATCCACATCACGTGCTAAGTCCTTGTAAAACTTTATGGCGTATTGATCAAGGTCCTGTATTCTTCTTTGTAGCTTTTGCTCAATCTCTGTCCCTGACAATTCATAAGTTTCCTGGGGTAATGACCGCATTGCGTCGGTAATTCTTTCAGCCGTCAATTGTGACTGTAATTCTTTGGCAGCTTCAATCCAATCTTCCTGGTTAAGTTCATTGGCTACAAACCGGTCGAGGTGTCGGGCTGGCCAGGTTAGACTGCGAATGTCATTGATTGCCATACCAAAATTCTCTCCGCTTTCTTTGGCCCACTCTCTATCGGCCAACCACATCAAGACACCATCCCAACGAGAAAAAGCGTGGTCACGATCGCGAGGTATGGGACGGAAATAACTTCCGCTGTCGGTTTTGTACTCCGCCCACTTCCAGTTGTCCTCATGTCTTCCCCAATCACCGATTAAGATATCAAACAATCTCGCCCTGGCATAGCTGTCAGCATCGATGTAATTGTCGTGGCTCTTGTACATCTCACTGAATAAGCGGTGGGACTGGATGGCATCATCCGCATCAGCAAACGGTGTATCAACGTTTTTAGCCCGGGTAGGTTTCTCCTCAAGCATTCCAAATAGCCCGCTATAGCTTGACTTAAAAGGTCCGAGTTTATCTTCGGGAGGAAGCACAAAAAGTGCGGGGTTTACGTGCAATATATTGGTATGATCCAAAAGTTTGCTCACCGGTAGTGCGCCATAAGGATGTTGCATAGAAGTAGCATCCTGAAGAAGTTCGGCTATGAGCGTACCTCTTAGCTCCCTGGGTAATACACGGGTGGGATCCTTATCTACTGAGCGAAAAACGTATTCTTTGCCATCTCCACCTCTTATTTTCAGGGACGTACTCTGCCTTCCCCCTCCTTTTTCATAAACTGTCAGGCCACCATGAGTTTTGTCCAGATCCAGATAAGTCACACTAACCGGGGCAGCCCAGGTGGTACGGTAGTGAGCGCCAATCATCAGTTTTTTAAAACGACTGGCTGCGTAATCGCCGGCTATCAAAAGGGTATCATGATCGTATTTACCTGACATTGGAGCATTAGACAATACCTCATCTCTGCAAGGGATAAAGGACTGATTGATACTTTTTGAGGAAGTGCCAACGTCACAAGCAGATTGCATTAGCGTGTCTTCTTTTTGCAATAAAATGCCTTCACTACCAGGGTTATTTTTATAAATCCTGAAATTCACCTGGCCGGAAGTCTGATAGACAAGTGAAATCATGCCAATTTGAGATTCGGCGTAAAGGGCATCTCGATTCTTCGGAGTAAAACCAGCAGTAACAGGAGATCCACTGTTGATGAAATAGGCCTCATTATTTTGAAGAATCTGTAGATTCCGTTCGTGACCAGAGGCATAAATGAGTGAGTTTTGGAAGGCAAGGAGGTCTAACAAATTGGCTTTAATTTCTTCAAACCTCTCATTGTTGATTGATTTGTGATCTCCAATGTTCCTTTTGTACGAATTGATTATGGTACCAATAACCGGGGGTGCAAAATGTTGCCCAATCTTATAATGGCCACCAAATTCTCCGTACGACAACAATGGATAATGACCAATTACCAGCCTGTTCTTATTCTCCGCTTCATCCAATGTTTCTTGTAATTCACTTAAAAAATCTTTTTCTTCGATGACTTTGCAGCTTGCTATGGCCGATGTCGGTTTACTATATGGATGATTCCACCATTGTGTACCAATTGATATTAACTCCAGGTTTTCACTAATACTAATTGATTTTGGGCCAGGACACCCGTTGTCAATTACCCATTTGGTCTTTTTGAAATTCCAACCTGAAACAACACGCTCCATTTCTCTTACCATCTTCCAACCACCAGGGCCTGAAGAATCCCAGTCCCTGTCACCGGTATTAATGATTAATCTACCGTACTGTGAACTTTCAATAATTGTAGCAATAGCCTTAACATTATTCAGACTGGTAATGTCAAAGTTTTTCTGTGGTGATGTTAGAGATATGTCTCCATTAAGTACTACGGTAAAGTGGTTGGTTTTCTCTGACAATTCCCTGAAAAATTCCAGGTAAGAGCTCGCATTTTGGATATCCCCGAAATTACCGATTATGAAAACTTCCTGGGATTCTTCGCTGATCATCGATTGCGAAGAATTAATAGTCAGCACAAAAAGCCCCAACACTATGAGCAACAATCTGCCAGGTTGTACTATCACCTTTGAGGTGGAAAATAATGCGATCAAAAGTTTCATTTTGTTAACATAATTGGTCAGAATATCGATAATTCTCTTTTCATGCCTGATTGCCTGACTGGTACCGTTAAAAGAGTAGCACACCCACAAAAACTAGTGACTATTAAATACTTATTCCTTATGAATGAAAATAAGGCATAGGTTTTCTGAAACTCATCAATATTGCACGGGCTCATGATCTATTAAGTGAAACTGACGTCGATCATAAACAAGACTGCCATTGCTACGGAGTTCACTCAAAAATTTAGTTACCGAAACCCTGGTAGTCCCGATCATAGAAGCGATTTCATGCTGAGACAGATAATTATCTACTACTACTTTATCATCTACAAGAACTCCATCATTTTCTTTCAATTGGGCCAAGAACAGCATGAGTCGCTGCCGGATATCTTTTTGAGCCAATGTTCTTAACTGGCGTTCCAGTAAGAAACATTTTTGGGCCAGTAATGAACAATAGTTTTGCAAAAAATCGGCAGACACTGATTTCAGTTCGTTTACAATGACGGATGGTATTGTTACTACTTCGGAAGGTACTGCTGTACCTTCCGCAAACTGCTCTATTTCATCAGATTGATGATCTTCCCAAAATAAATCTCCGGTCCGCAGAACGTATTTTATGATCTGCTCCGTGGACTCCCACTCACATAGTTTTAATTTGCCCTGAAGTAAGAAATAGACTTTAGAAGGGTTCCTTATTAGGTAGTCGTCCTGCGGGATTTTAATTAGCTGGATATTGTCCATTAAGTAGGATATTTTCGATTCCGGCAGACAGGCAAAAAGTTCAAACTTATTAAGCTTTTGAGAAATATGGCTTTTCATAATCATTCGCTCTTGTTTTTTAACGCTTTCTTGTTGAGGAACATTATGGCAACCAAAGCACCCGTCAAAAGGATCCCTCCCAGTCCAATCAAACTATACGCTGAAGTGTCAGGATTCAAACAATAACCCACAACACTGATGGTCACCGGGAGTCCAACCCCCATCGCAATGAGGGTAACAACAATGTTTCTAACTGAGTTAGCCATTAATTTATGAACCAAAAAATAATAAACAAAGAAATATTTAAAGAATGAACGTGAAGCTTCATTTTGGAAAATGAGTCTTATTGGCAACGAGTGCTCATTTATAATGATGCAAATCCTCCGCTCTAAGGTATGCCGAAGGAGTGGTGCCGGTATGTTTCTTGAAAATCCTATTCATAGAAGCTTTGGAATTAAACCCGCAACTCATGGCAATTCCAACCAGGGTAAAGTTCTTATTTGCTGGATCTTTCAAATTCGACTTAAACTCTTTTACCCGGTATGCATTAATCAAATCATGAAAATTCTGATTCAGACTTTCATTGATGAAGAGCGAAAGTTCATGAACTGGCAGTTGGAGGTTGTCAGCAAGATCATCGATGGTGAGGCGGCTTTGCAGAAAAGGTTTTTCACTATCAATGTATTCTTCCAGTTTTACTTTTAAATTGTCTTCTTCAAATTGTTTCAACCGATTCTTCTTGTATTCAGTTAGCGATTCCTGATCGGTCACTTTCCTGGTTGGGCCACCATTCTGAAAAGTTACCCCCTGAAATATGGCCGTTTGACGGATTGCATAAAAACCAAGGCCAAAGACCCAAATGGAGGTAACGGCCAAAACATACTGATCCGTATTTTGTAAAACCAGACTCGTCAACTTCATTCTGCCAATACCAGCCAGGATTATAAATACTCCAACTGCTGCTATGCTCCAGATTAGGTAGCGAACCCACTCCAGATCTTTGTTGTCAAGATTAGAAAAATAGTATTTAAGGTTGGTACGATGTTTACGTAACAGATATAAGATCCAAATAACGTAAGTCGGAATAGAAACTATTTTCATTAAGTAAAAAAGAACTTCCAGCGATGTGTGTCCGGCGGCATCAGAGTGATAGTGTGCCAATTTTTCCTGACCACTTTGTAAGTAGAAGGGCATTTTGTAAAAATTGTATGCCACAAAGGGAATCAGGTGCGCCAGGTATATTTTTCTAAACCCTGGAAAATTTGAAATATAATTATCAACATAGAAGAATAGTAAAGGGCCATATAAGAAAATAAGAGAAGAGGTGGTCCCAATGAGATGGGGGAATTCTTCGAATAACTCAAGGTATTTGCAATAGGTGATAATAAGGTGAATAAAAAGTGTTGCCAGCCACATGGCGAGGACTTTGTCGCAAAGGGTTCTGTTTTTTTTCCAAATGAGCAATATGGCAAAAAAGAAAGATTGAGCTGCCCCTATAACCAGTAATGTTGACATTATGGTTTGATTTTTATACGGTGATTATCAATAATAAAGAACTTTGATTTCTAAACGACACAAGAATAAAAAAAAATCCCGACAGAGGATGCCGGGAATTTGCAAACAGGTCAAAAACTCAATAAAAAGGACTATATGAATAATGGACAATCAGTACAGTGATACATTGTAAAGAGCTTATGTTCGATGGTATTAAAAGGCAGCCTCCTGCTTTTTTCAGGTTTACTTTTCAACGTTATGATCACATCTTTTAGCTCAGCTTCTAAAGGACTCTTTTTAGTTCTTTTCATGATCTTACAAAAAATTATTTATTATCAGAACGTTTTTAAGAGGGCATCAAACGAAAAATTTTGGCTCATTGAGACTCAATTGCGAAAATGAGTCTCAATCCCATCAAACAGGAAAATGATTTGGTCAAGTTAACTTCGACCCATTTTCCGAATTAAGACTCCATTGATTAAATATTCGCATCCCCACCATTAGTTGATGTCGTTAGTTAATTAGAAATTAATTAAAAAGATAATCATGAAAACAAAACAATTAACATTCGCTTTAATAGCAGGTATAGGAAGCCTACTAAGTGTGCACCTTGGAAAATATATCATCGATGGTCACCATTATTATTCAGCTGTAGATGGCACAATGGCCTTCATTACAATTATGACAACAATGCTGATTGCAGGCTCTCTTCAACAATTCGGCTGTTGTGCATTCAAAGCACCGTCAGGTCCTACTGTCAGTAATAATTAGATATCCATTTTTTATAATGTATAAATCACAAAATCATGACAACTAAAATTCTTCTTATATTGTCGGCATCACTGTTCAGCTTACTAACCGCGATTGCTGGAAATTTCGTACTGAGTGGTAATATCGGAGCAACGCCAGAACGTATAGCTTTCGCTTATTCTGCCCTGTTTGCCGTAGTCACTATAGCCGTTTTGTCTTACGGGTTTGCAATATGCGCTTTTCGACCCAACTGTCGATTCTGATGGGAAGGGCAACAAAAAAAATGCTCATTATCCTTTTCATCGGAATCGCACATTATTCGAGCGCCCAGGATTTGAGCAAACTTTTTGAAAAATTATCGCCCTCCGTGGTAGTGATAAATACCCTCACCACCGGCCCTGGCTCCAATCCGAATTCTCAAGCAGGTCTGGGATCCGGTGTTTTGATCAAAGAAGATCTCGTTGCTACCGCTTCACATGTCGTTCATTCAGCCGATGCCATTACTGTGATGTCCCAGGGCGGAGATGAGGTGCGGGCTGAAGTCCTCACTTCCATTCCTTCATTGGATCTGGCTATTTTAAAACTGGAACGTAAGCCTGCCAATAGCTCAGTTGCCCAGCTTGGCAATTCTGATAAAATGGAAATTGGAAACGAAATAATAGTGATTGGTGCACCTTTCGGTCTGGTTCATTCTCTTTCCAGTGGACATATAAGCGGGCGCCGCACCAAATCTATGGTAACAGGGGGTAATGTGGAAATAGACTTCTTACAGACCGATGCAGCCATCAACCAGGGTAATTCCGGGGGTCCAATGTTTAATATGAAAGGAGAAGTTGTGGGCATTGTTAGCTTTATTCTCAGCAACACAGGGATGTTTAATGGACTAGGGTTTGCGGCTTCCAGCAATATGGTTAGAAACCTAATCCTGGAAAATCCATCGCTATGGTCTGGTTTTGAAGGAATTTACCTGAGTGAAGAATCTGCAGGAATCTTTAACGTCCCCCAATCTCAGGGAATCCTGGTACAACGGGTAGTCAAAGAATCGCCCGCTGACAGAATTGGCCTAAGAGCAGGAAAGCATAAGGCTATAATTGAAGGCCAGGAAGTTTGGATAGGAGGTGACATTATTCTGGAAATACACGGAACATCGTGCAATAGTCCTCAAAGCTTCGAGCTAATTAAGAAAAACCTCAATGCGCTGGAGGTTGGAAGTTCCTATGAGATAAAAGTGCTCCGTCAGGGAAAAATTGTGAACCTTGCAGGAGTGATTACCGACATCCCCGGAAATAAATTTTAAAAGTCCCGGCCATTCCCAGACAAGCCGGGAATGGAGGGACCGTCTTCTAACCTACTTACCAGGTGTCATCAGTCTCTGGAAATTCCCCGAATCCGATTATATACTGGAATACCTGCTTCAATATCATAATTCTTTTTAAAACTCATTGTATTTCAGAATACATGCTAAGAAAGCGGAGGTAGATACCCCAGACAATTGATAAAAATCCCTAGTCTCAAGTTAAGAAATGAGTCTCTTTCAGTGGATTTTTTTCAATTGTCTGTCTAACGGCTCCGTTAAATCACTCATATTTTTAAATAAGAAAAAAAAGTTAAACACTTAAAACAATGAAAAAATTATCATTAATCGCCACTCTGATTTTGCTGACAATTGTACAGTCCAAGGCTCAGAATTACCTAACCAAGACAGGTTATGTCTCGTTTTTCTCTTCTACTCCAGTGGAAGACATCAAAGCTCAAAATTACAAAGTCACCAGCCGCATTAACACGGAGAGCGGAGATGTGGTTTTCTCCATTCCTATCCAGTCGTTTGAATTTGAAAAGGCCCTGATGCAAAAACATTTTAATGAAGAGATGTTTATGGATTCCAAGACCTACCCTAAAGCCAAATTCAAAGGTTCGATTGTAAATATTGATGCAATTGATTTATCAAAAAATGGAACTTATGAAGTGGACGTGAAAGGGCAAATGTCAATCAGGGGAACAGAGAAAGAGGACTTCCTGGTGAAGGCAACCTTAGTTGTTACGTCCGGGAAGATAGAAGCCTATTCGAAATTCAACGTCCGTGTGGCTGACTTTGGAGTGGAAATGCCCGCTAAAAAGAAAGAAAATTTGGCTGAATTTGTTGAAGTTGAACTGAAGCTTAATTATGATCCTCAATCGGCGTAATGGAGATGGGCCCTTTGCGGGGCCCTTCATTTTCTATCAGTTAAATTTCATCTCTACTAACAACCTGATAATTTTAAATAAATAAGAATTATGAAAAAGCAATTGGCAATACTCTTAGCCCTGGTGAGTTACCAGGTCCTTGGTCAGGGCAGTACGGATTCAAATATTGTTCAATATGAGGCTGGTAAATCCCTTATCATGAACTGTGCCACCTGCAATGCGGAAATTGGCCACATCAAACATCACAAATTCAAGAATTCCAATGAAACCTTCTACCAGGTAAGGAACGAAGCGGTAATTGAAGAAAATGGCCAGCACCTTTGCGCAATATGCAGGAGTCCGCTTTTTGAAAAGGATTCGTTGGTAATGGCCTCTACGCAATGGAATGTTTTCAAAAAAGTAGAAAACAGCAATCTCATTAATAACAAGGTCACGGTCAATGAATGGGATAACCATATTCAACAATGCATTATCTGCCAGGAGAATGAGC
>JAJCYL010000251.1 GCA_029262955.1 Cytophagales bacterium
GTCAGAATGGTGTTGTTATAAAAATGACTGTTCAGCTACTAGTTGATACATTTACCTAAAATAGAAATATCTTCATAAAGTCAAGAATATTTATGGGGTCGATCCAAATCTTTCGAAAAATTCAAGTATGTATTCAATACCAATATTAAATGGGTGATAAGTTACTGGAAGTAAGGGATTTGGAGGTCTGGATTAACGATTGCCCAATACTTAATGGCCTGTCTTTTACACTTAACAAAGGTGAAATCGTTGGACTCGCCGGGAATTCGGGTAGTGGCAAATCAGTATTGTCACGATCTATTCTTGGATTGGAATATTCCGCTCAAATTGGGGAACAAGCACTCATAAAATTTTACTCGAATCAATTTGGAGAAATTGACTTAAATCACTGGTCTAATCCAAAAATGGATAAAATCAGAGGAATAGAAATTTCAATGATATTTCAAGAGCCCAAAATGGCTCTTAATCCTGTTTATACCTGTGGTTTTCAAATAAAGGAAGTATTGGAAAATCATTTGATGATTAAAGCTCCGGATAGCGTGGATAAAACGCGGGCTGTCTTAAATGAAGTGGGATTGCCAGACAGAATTTTTGATGCGTATCCCTTTCAAATTTCTGGTGGTGAAGCTCAACGTGTAATGATAGCCATGTCGACCGTTTTAAAACCACAACTTCTAATTGCAGATGAGCCAACTACTTCTCTTGATCCATCAAATGAAAGATCCATTATTGAAAATTTACAATGGCTGAGTAACGAAACTGGTATGACCATTTTGTTAATTAGTCATGACGAAAAATTATTGGAAAATGTTGCGGAGAGGGTTCTGTATCTGGATTCAGGTTTGCTTTTGGATAGAAATCCGAAAGAAACAAATAGTTTTTTTAACAGAGTAGAAGAGAAAGTTACCGATCCTGTAAGCGTGTTAAATGTCACTGCCCTTTCGCTTGATAATATTGGAGATCAAAAAGTAATTCGCCCTATTTTGAAAGACCTCAACTTTAATCTACTTGAAGGAGAAATATTGGGCATTGTAGGTAATTCAGGTAGTGGGAAAACAACATTAGCTCGCTGCATTCTCCATTTGCTAAAGCAGTATGAAGGCGTCATCGAATATAAAGGAGTTAATTTAAAAGAATTAAATAGCAAGTCGCTAAACAAAGTCCGTCAGGAAATACAGATCATATTTCAAGACCCATTCGACGCACTTAATCCGAGAATGAAGATTGGAGATTTACTCTTAGAGGTTTTGAACGCTCATAAAATTGGTGAGAATCGGCTGTCAAGAAAAGAGCTCATTAATGAAATGCTTGATAAAGTGCAGTTAAGCGCTGAGAAATTGGATCAATATTCACATCAGTTATCAGGCGGAGAGCGACAAAGGGCGTGTATTGCCAGAGTCTTACTTCTAAACCCCTCCCTTCTCGTACTTGACGAACCAGTTACTTCATTGGATTCATCTCTACGTTTTGATATCCTCGCATTATTGCTAACACTGAAGAAAGAATTCAATTTAACATACATTTTCATCTCTCATGACCTTAGTCTGATTAACTTTATGTGTGATAGAGTGCTTGTAATGAAAGAAGGCTCCATAGTTGAAGAGGGATCAGTGTCATCAGTTTTTGACAACCCAACTCATGACTACACAAAGGCACTGCTCCAAAAGATTTCAAAGTGAGCCCACAAAAAAATTTAAATGACTAATAAGAAAAAGAAGGGCAGGAAAGCTGGCCATGAACTTGATGATAAGGGCTTTAAAAGATTTATACTTAGTCTTTTTGAAGAGGACGCATTCAATCCATTTTCTGCCAAACAGATAATTAAGAAATTAGGTGTTCGGGATAAGGCCGCTAAAACACAAATAGAAAAGGCACTGATTTCGTTATCGCATGAAGGTAAGTTAATACACACCCGGGGCAACCGGTTCAAGTTAAAAGTCGATTCGGAGTATATAGAAGGAACGGTTGATTTCGTCAACCCCAATTTTGCATACATAGAAACGCCCGAAGATCAGGATGACATTTGGGTGCACAACAGAAATATGTACAATGCGCTCGATGGAGATCTGGTAAAGGTAGAATTGACTTCATTAGGCAAAAGATCAAAACGTCCGGAAGGAAGGGTTGTTGAAGTGCTCAAAAGGGATAGAAATCGATTTGTTGGCAAAATCCAAATCAATGCCAATAATGCGTTTGTAGTTCCCGATTTCAGAAAAATGCATCTCGATATCTATGTCTACCCAAAAAACACAAAAGGTGCTAAAAACAATGATAAGGTCATTGTTGAAATTGTGCAATGGCATCTGGAGAAGGGCAATAAAAGTCCGGAAGGTAAAGTGGTTGATGTACTGGGAAAGGCGGGGGAAAATGAAGCCGAAATTCATTCGATTATTGCAGAGTTTGGTTTACCCAATAAATTCCCTCCTCCAATATTAAAAATGGCTGAGAGTATTCCCGAAGAGATCAGGAGTAATGAGATAAAGGGTAGGAAGGATTTTCGAAAGATCACCACGTTTACCATCGATCCGGAAGATGCAAAAGACTTTGACGATGCTTTATCCTATCAAAAACTACCTAATGGGCTTCATGAAATAGGTGTACACATTGCTGACGTAAGTTATTACCTGGAAGAGGGGTCCATCCTTGACCAGGAAGCATTCGATCGCGCTACATCAGTCTACCTTGTTGATCGCACTATTCCAATGTTGCCGGAGAGATTATCAAATCAGTTATGTTCTTTGCGACCAAAAGAGGACAAATTAACTTTTTCGGCAGTTTTTCAAATTGATGATCAGGGTATTGTCAAACAGGAATGGTTTGGTAGAACAATTATACACTCTGATCGAAGATTTAGTTATGAGGAAGCGCAGGAAGGCATTGATTCTGGCAAAGGAGATTTTTGTAAAGAAATCAATTTATTAAATGAACTGGCCAAGAAGATTAAAAAGCAAAGGTTTGATAACGGAGCGATAGCTTTCGAAACAGTCGAAGTTAAATTCCAATTAGACGAGAAAGGAAAACCACTGGGCATCACTCCAAAAGTTAGACAAGATGCTCACAAGCTAATTGAGGAATTCATGCTAATGGCTAATAAGAGAGTGGCCGAATACATTTATGATCTTAAAAAGGGAAAGGATAAGAACACATTCATATACCGTACTCACGACAATCCTGATCCAGAAAAGCTGAACAGCTTTGCAAGTTTTGCCAAAAAATTTGGCCATACTCTCAATGTTGAAAAGGATGGGATCTCGGATTCTCTCAACAGTTTAATGAAACGTATCGAGGGCAAACCGGAGCAAAATGTTTTGGAATCAATTGCCATCCGTTCAATGGCTAAGGCCAAATATACTACTGATGCCAAAGGTCATTTCGGTTTGGCTTTTACTCACTATACTCATTTTACTTCCCCGATAAGAAGATATCCTGATGTTATGGTACATCGGCTTCTCAGACATTACTTAGATGGTGGTAAACCGCCTGAAAAGGAGCAATTTGAGGAGAATTGTATCCACTCTTCCGAAAGAGAAAAACGAGCTGCAGATGCAGAACGAGCCTCTATAAAATACAAGCAAGTTGAGTTCATGAGAATTTCTGAGGATAAAGATTACGACGGTATTGTGAGTGGGGTTACCGAGTGGGGGCTTTTCGTTGAAATCACTGAGACTAAATGTGAAGGCATGGTTCGAATTGCAGATATTGGAGATGATCATTACGAGTTTGATGAAAACAATTATCGAATAATTGGCAG
>JAJCYL010000252.1 GCA_029262955.1 Cytophagales bacterium
TATTCCCCATTGTGGACCACTTCGATGAAGATTCGCCGGAGTGGGGAGGTGTAATTACCACCAATATTCAGGGCTTCACGCCCACACCAAAGAGCAGAATACCAATTCTTAGAGGACTTATTTCAAAGGACTATCTATTTCATCAAAGTCTAAATATAAATCCCGGAATTATGGCAGCTAGTCAAGGTCCGGACTTATTCCATCAAGCCGGATATTTGGCCGGACTAAGAATAAGGAAAAAAGGATATCATTTTCATATCCAAACACAGCTGCCACAAATCACTTCGAACAGAATCAGGGCTGAAGAATTTAATAAGGGCTATCAAACTGGCAAAACTGAAGCCGGTGTTAGTAACTGGCAGGTGAAGAATGTTGAAGATTATGGCTTGAGTGATGGCTTTGATCTAGCCACATATCTTTCAAAAGAAAATCTGAGCCTTGGCGCATTACGGAAAAAAGACCTAAAAAGAATCAATAGAGATGTCACTCAAAAGAGACTATTTTTTTATAGAGCGGAAACATCTGATATAAACCTCACCAACGCAATTTTGGCTTCGGATGTAGTGGTCTTTGAGGGTGATTATCAGTTTTATCGGGATTACATCCAAGCATTGATTTCTAAGAATAAATTGAAAAAAAAGATTCTTGAAAGAAAAGTAAAGCGCTTGTTAAAATACAAATATCGAGTGCTTAATAGTCCTATTAATGAGCCCGATGAGGTGGCAGAGAAGATCTTATTGAGGGACGTATGGGAACGTTCTACGGTTGTAGCGAGGAATAGAGACAAAGTTTTGCCAATTAAAAAGTTAGATGACCGGAGTTTCGCTTCTTTAAGTCTTGGTGTGTTTGAACCGGGTTCATTTCAAGAATCCCTGGATAATTACACTTACTTCAGTCATTTTGAAGAAGCCGACTTTCTGCAGGACGAACGTAGGTTGTATGATATACTCACTCATTATAATTACGTTGTTGCAGGGTTTTCATTTCCGGAATACGTTGACATAGAGAATTCGGATGTGCAAAAAAGAATTAAATTTCTTGAGGCACTTGCTCTCAGAACTAAGGTGGTAGTTGTAATTTTTGCAGAGCAAAAATGGTTGACAAAATTTAAGTCTCCCCATTCGATATTATTGGCCCATTTAACTGACAAAGGAGTTCAATCCGTAGTGCCACAAATTATTTTTGGAGGGATTCAATCATCAGGCGCATTATCATCTGACATAGACAATGAGTTTGTTGAGGGATCTGGTCATGTAACTGAGGCGCTGGTACGACTGAGATACTCTTTTCCAGAAGAAGAGGGATTTGACTCTAATATGGAAAGGAAAATAGATTTCATCGCATCAAAGGCCATAGAAAATTTTGCCACTCCGGGTTGTCAGATTTTAGTAGCCAGAAATGGGGATGTTGTTTTAAATAAATCCTACGGCCATTATACCTATGACAGTATTCAGAAAGTTAATAATCAGACATTATACGATCTTGCCTCTGTTACTAAAGTCACTGGTACACTCCAGGCCACAATGTTTTTAGAGGGCCAGAGCGCTTTTGACCTTGAAGATAAGGCTTCATCCGTATTGAGTGAGTTAAAGGAAACAAACAAAGAAGATTTAAAAATTAGAGAAATACTTGTTCATCAGTCCGGACTTCAATCATATTATCCATTTTATAAAAAAACATTTCGAGGAGATAGGTTAGACCCTAAATACCTTCAGTTGACTGCCCAATCTGACTACAATCAAGCCATTGGTCCAGGATTATTTGGTCATGAGTCGTTAGAAGATTCAGTATGGAATTGGACCATCAATTCATCATTGATGAAGAAGCCTGACGGGAAAGAGGGTTACGACTATACCTACAGCGACCTTGGGTTTCTAATGATGTTTAAATTGAACGAACGACTCATCAATCAACCGATGGAGGAGTTTCTCATACAGAATTTTTATGACCCATTGGGGATGTCTTCTACATGTTACCAACCACTTTGCCGATTTCCCCTGAACACCATTGCCCCAACGGAAGTGGATTACGATTTTAGGAACGCTCTTGTTTGGGGTCTGGTCCATGATGAAAACGCTGCCCTTACTGGTGGAGTAGGGGGCCATGCGGGACTGTTTTCCACCGCTAATGATCTGGCTAAATTGCTTGAGATGAACCTACGAGATGGTTATTACGGGGGGAATCAGTATATAAGAAAAGGGACTGTCCTAAAATTTACTCAGAGACAATTTGCCGGAAATAGAAGAGGGTTAGGATGGGATAAGCCATCGTTCGGCGACTATAAAAACACTTCCAAACACAGCTCAAAAAGTACGTTTGGACATCTTGGTTTTACTGGTACTGCCGTGTGGGTTGATCCCGATTATGAATTGATTTATATCTTTTTGTCGAATAGAATTCACCCGAATAGAGAAAATGACAAACTCATGGTAGACAACATACGTAATAGAATCCATGAAGTGATATATGAGTCCATGCCTGAATTCAGACCGGACTCCTCACAATAGAGAATTAAACATGAAAATTGGTATAGTATGTTACCCAACTTATGGGGGCAGTGGTGTGATTGCGACTGAGCTGGGGAATGGTCTTGCGAAAAAGGACTATAAGATTCATTTCATTACTTATTCGCAGCCGGCCAGGCTAGATTTCTTCAATGAAAATCTCTACTACCATGAAGTGGATTTTAGAAATTACCCACTTTTTCAATATGCCCCATATGAATTGGCTTTGGCTAGTAAAATGGTGGAGGTTGCACAATTTGAACAATTGGATCTACTTCATGTTCATTACGCGATTCCACATGCATCCGCCGCTTTTATGGCTCGGGAAATTCTTAAGACAAAGGGTATTAATATACCAGTTATAACCACACTTCATGGCACTGATATTACACTGGTCGGGAAGGACCCATCTTATGAGCCTGTGGTAACCTTCTCCATAAATCAATCGAATGCAGTGACCGCTGTATCGGAGAGTCTCAAACAGGACACCTACGAACACTTCGATGTAAATAAGGACATTTATGTGATCCCTAATTTTATCGATTTAAAGCGGTTCAATAAGCTAAGTAAGGATCACTTTCGGAAGGCGATTTGTCCTGATGATGAAAAATTGATAGTTCATACTTCAAATTTCCGTAAAGTGAAAAGGGTGGAAGATGTATTGGCAGTGTTCAAGGGAGTTAATGCGGTAGTTAAATGCAAACTGTTGTTGGTAGGTGATGGGCCAGAACGGACGAGAATAGAGAATTTGTGCAGGGAGACCGGCGATTGCAATGACATAAGATTCCTGGGGAAACTGGAGGCTGTAGAAGAAGTTTTGTCGGTATCGGATCTTTTTCTAATGCCTAGTGAGAAAGAAAGTTTCGGCCTGGCTGCTTTAGAAGCCATGGCCTGTGAAGTGCCGGTAATATCATCTGATGCTGGTGGAATACCTGAATTGAACATTGATGGGGAATCAGGATTTGTATGTAAAATTGGTGATGTCAAAGACATGACAGAAAAGGCTTTACATGTATTAAAAGATGAAAATCTATCCAGATTTAAAAAAGGAGCCCTTAATAGGGCTAAAAAATTCGATATACATAAGATTTTGCCGATGTATGAGGAGGTCTATGAGCAGACATTGGCTGAAAATATGAAGACATTGGGAGTGTGAGATTCAGCGTGAAACTTTCATAATGCGAATCATCACTCAGTTAATCAAAAAACGTATAAATTTGCGGTTATTCTAAGATCAGTTCTATGACGACAGTTGCAAAAAGGCTTGATAAACCAAATAATTCTGGCACAACCAAAATGTTCAAGAATCCTATTCTTGAAAGATTATCAAGGACCCACATTTCGGTGCCAATTAGCTTATTCTTCGGAATTGCCGGCGGTATACTGTTTTGGGGCTATTCACGTGAAGCAATGCCGATCGATTCACTTGTATTTTTCTTCTTAATTGGGTGGTTATCATTTTCATTGGTGGAGTATTTGGTCCATCGGTACGTCTTTCATATGAATACAGATACGAAGGTCAAAGAGGATATACAGTATAAGTTTCATGGGATTCATCATGATTATCCTAAAGACAAGGACCGTTTAGCGATGCCGCCAGTTATGAGCCTTACCATATCTACTCTCCTGTTTTTTGTTTTCAAGTTTGCAATGGGAGATGCTGTGTTCGGATTCCTTCCTGGGTTTGTGGTTGGATATGCCATGTATCTTTTTGTCCATTACATAGTTCACGCCTATCAGCCTCCCAAAAATTTATTCAAGGCCTTATGGGTAAATCACGGAATACATCACTATAAGAACCATGAAAGGGCTTATGGAGTCTCTTCGCCGCTATGGGATTATATTTTCCGGACGATGCCAAGAAAATAATACTTAACGCAATATTTATCTCCAGCATTATCTGAATTTGGTTTACACTGAGAGCTGTTCTGGATTTGTAATCCAGAACCAGCCCCAAACGCTTTTGTTGTCAACTGTAAATAGGCTTTCGGATTACAAATCCGAAAGAGCAAATGTTACAAATCCGAAAGAGCAAAGGGTTATATTTTCCGGACGATGCCAAGAAAATAATACTTAACGCAATATTTATCTCCAGTATTATCTGAATTTGGTTTACACTGAGAGCTATTCTGGATTTGTAATCCAGAACCAGAACTGAACGCTTTTGTTGTCAACTGTAAATAGGCTTTCGGATTACAAATCCGAAAGAGCAAATGTTACAAATCCGAAAGCGCAACGGGTTATAGTGAGGTGTTATTTCACATAGATAAAGTTTTGGGTAATTTTTG
>JAJCYL010000253.1 GCA_029262955.1 Cytophagales bacterium
CCTAATCATATTTTATACAGATGTGGTTGGGTTGAGTCCAGTAACTGTAGGAGTATTATTGCTCACAGCACGATTCAGTGATGGTATTAGCGATATAGTTATGGGAATGATAGGTGATCGTACCAATTCGAAGTATGGGAAATTCAGACCCTGGATTCTCTGGACCGCTCTTCCTCTTGGGGTTAGCTTAGCGCTTCTTTTTACAAGTCCGGATATGTTGGGTGAGTCAGGCAAGATAATTTATGCCTATGTCACCTACATCGCATTCACCTTAATCTACACCGCCAACAACATTCCGTATGGTGCATTAATGGCAGTCATGACTGGTGATCATAAAGAAAGGACCAGTATTGGTTCTTTTAGAATGGTAGGTTCATTTGGAGGAGCAATTCTTGTGCAGGGAGCACTTCTTTTCCTTGTTGCATATTTCGGAAATGCAGGCCCTAACGTGGAAGTTTCAAAGCTTGATGATAAAACATATAAAGTGGATATTGAAGCTACAAGAGATGCTGAAAATGTAAATATAAAAACGGAAGATGGGATTGCCACCTTTGCCTGGGCAGATGAACGTTCCTTAACAGAGACACACACGGTTGGCAAAACTTTTAGCATGGCGTCAAACCAAACCTATTCTTTTCTGGTGAAAGGAGAAGAGAACCTCTCTGCTAATGATTTCAGAATTATAAACCAACAAAAAGGGTATACGTATTCTTTTTATTTGATGTCCGTAATTTTGATTCTGCTTATGATTGTTACGTTCGCTACAACAAAAGAGCGGATAAAACCTCCCAAAGCGCAGAAATCGAATATAGTACAAGATTTCAAAGACCTCTTAAATAATCGTGCCTGGTCTACATTACTTGTTAGCGCTTTGTTTTCAAGCACTTACAATGCATTGAAACAAGGTATTATCATTATCTATTTTACACATTACCTGAATAATCAGTTATTAGCAGCTTCCTATTTAGTGGGATTAATGTTGGTATCCATTGTTGGTGCCATTTTAATGACTCCATTAAGTGTAAGGTTTGGAAAGCGTAATCTGTTTATTGCTTCTTTGCTCGTGTCTGGTGCATTTATTTCACTTATCGTATTCTGTGGACCAGGTGCGGTTGTCGCTATTTTCGTGCTGGGATTGCTTTCAGAGTTGATTGGTGCTATGTTCTCCTCTTTGACCTTTGTGATGTTAGGTGATGCTGCTGATTATTCAGAATGGAAGAACAAAAGAAGAGCAACTGGCCTTGTGTACTCTGCCGGATCTTTTTCTACCAAGTTTGGAGGAGGTATTGCAGGAGCTATTATAGGTATTGTTTTAAGTAAATATGGTTATGATGGATTGGATCCGGCTGCCATTCAGGGTGCTATTCCGGGGATCAAAATGCTCATGAGTTGGATACCTGCAATTGTTGCCGTTATAGGAGCAGCAATGATGTTGTTTTATCCATTGTCCAAGAAGATGATGAATAAAATATCAGAAGACCTGGAAGAACGGAGACAGCTCGAAAAATCTATGGCTACCAATTGATATATCCAAAGTCCTATTCAGAAATTGAGGGCATAAGGTCAGTTTTCCTATTGATAAGCCGTGGGTAATATCCATCATCTTCGCGTCTGATGGGACAAAGTTCTCTGATAACATATTCAGAGGCCGCTACATACTCTACTGCATCAAAACCAGCAAAATGTGTCCAACGTATATTTTATACTTTGGCACGAAGCTGCTCTTTATACCTTTTTTCACATTGATGAAAGTTGGTTGTTTCGTCATTTTTTAAATTACCTACAACGAACAAGTGTAAGCCTCTTGTGCCTACCCTTACTTAAAACAACTAAGCTAGTGAGTCTGCTTCCTATATGCAACGCCTGCCGAGGCAGGGTTGGAGTTCTGCGTTCCACAAGTTTAATTTAGAAAGTGTTGTAGAAGGTGTGAGAGCGAGGTTTCCCAAGAGGCAGTTGAACGGGCAGATGGTAGCCAAAATAAGAGTAAGAAAGGCTAGCTGACTGAGTGCTTCACACCAGGGAAGCTAAGCACATGCAATTCTTACACCTTGTTACCTACTTTTTTCATTAAGCTCTGAATGATCATATACCGTTTTAGTTTATCAAGTTTTATTTTCGAGTTCACTACTAAATAAGCTCCATCTTCAAAACCTTCATACATTGAAACTGATACCTTCTTTAAATTATCCGTTTCACCAATTAAATTGTTGAGTGAATTTTTGTCCTGGTATAGAACGTATTTGAGATCGTCAGAATCTACGAAGCCAACATTGTCAAAGCCGTCATTGTCCAGTGCTTGAATTAAGAAATTGAAAGAATAAAATGAGAGTTGATCTGGAAGATGTAGCAATGTGAAATTGTCAATATGACTAACTCGGTCTTCAGTGATTTGGGTTTCATCAGAAATCAACTCTATGTTTTTGTGAGTACAATTGAGAATGGAGTAACTGTCGCTACTCGTAACGAGAATTAGTTTAGTAGCCTTGTCAAATTTGAGATGAATGATTGACTCCTTTTTGTATTCAAAGTCATGTTTGTCATCCTTACTAGCGACAAAATTTTCCCATAAATGATACTTTGTAAAAACCTTTGGGACTTCTATTGGGAAGGTGATGAATACATACTTAGGGTTCTTAAGTGCCAATACCACCAACGCCAATCCAAGAAGGATAAATAATACTTCGGTTACTGTGGAGATGGTTTCGGACATTCAAATTGCATGTAACGACCAGATCTGGCACGTGCCTCTGAGCTCTTTTAATATTTACAATCTAGCGGATTTGCTGATCAGTTTTAAATGGCACTTAAGGCATGGGAGCGTTTGTTAGGTACAGTTATTTAGATTTTCTTTCCATTTTCAATCCTCTCTCATTCAAGAAATCGTTGATATCGATACTTCTCACACCGTTCTTTTCAGAGACCTTGGGTATTTTATTGGGCTTCAACTTGCTTTCATTAGTAATTAATGTGTAACCATGAGTCTTGCAAACGGCTATTAGATATGGGTCAGCCTCTTCAATCCCTTGTGCTAATTTTTTTGCGTCAAAGAAACCGGATTGATACTCTTCATTAATAATTGGAATTGCAGCATTAAAACTTTGTTCGTCTGTTTCTATAACAAATAGTTTCCTCCATTTTTTCACCCATTTCTTCAGAAAATCTTCTTGGCCCTCGTAGGCATTTATTTCTTGTTCAACGAAATCTATCGTTCTTAAATGCTCGTTCCGAATTAAATCTTCAAGTTCATCCCAAATAGCTTTGAAAACAGGATTGTCGTACTTAAAAGTTGACTCAAGACGTATTAATGCGCTGGTGTCGATCAGATATTTTGATACATCTGGATTGAAATCTAGTTGCATCCATTAGGCGTTAAGGAGTTGCCGAGTTTTGGGGATATATCTCAACTTTATTCCTAAGAAGTCTGAAAGATCTTTCAGATCAATTCTATTTTGGTCGAAAGCGCGAAAAGCAAGAGACACATAAGTTCGTCCCTTTTCTCTCAGAGTTTCTTTCGGCAGATTTCGACCTTCAGGATTTTTAGCTCTACCGAAGGTTGACTTGTTCCATGAGTCATGTTTTTGTCTGTAGAAATTTGAAGAGGTTCGCCCATTTTCTAAAAGAGCTCGAAGTATAGATAAAGGACCTACATGAAACACCTGTCCAAGTTGAACTAAATCCTTTTTCGGCCATGCAGTAATTCCCTGTGAGTAATAGTCTTGTACGATAGACTGTTTCAACAACTCATTTGATGGAATTAACAAATTTGCTGCGAAGGAATTGCACCACTTTTCAATTTTTATAGTGGTCTTATCCGAAATGTCACAAATTCCTCCTTCATTTAGAAGTAAGTGTCCAACTTCATGAAAAAGAGTAAAAATCTTAGCTGTAGTTGGTTCTCCACCACCTTTGATTCCAACTATTGGAATTACATCATCAACAATAGAAAATCCACGTACATTGTCCTGGGTCAAGCTCAATTGAAACACAGCTACACCAAGCCTCTCAACTTTCTCAATATATGCTTCCAGAGCATCATTCGTTTTTTCTTGTCCTCTTACCTCCGATAAATTCCATTTAGCTCTGAGTCGAGAAGCTACTTCCGATGGGTCATCTGAAATGAGAGCTGATTCAGAAAATTTTGGGACTGAAATTCCTGCATCAGTTTTCAACTCTAAGAGTGATTGCGCAATTGCTCTAGCTTTTCTAACAGCAACTATCGTCTTTTCGCTAAAAGTCCCAATTTCAATTTCTGAATTAACCGTTCGTCTGTCTCTTGGTAATGGTTTTTCGGGCGGGGGTGAGTTTAGTAAAAGAGTTGCGATGGTTCGCCTATATGTTTTTGATAATGTCTTAAGTTCTTGAAGGGTTGGTTGCTTGTTACCTGACTCAAGTTGTTCTAGACGGTTCAAACTAATGCCAGAAGATTCAGAAGCTTTAGTCTTTCTCATTGCACTCGTTTCACGAGCCCATGTTAAGACTTCTCCATTTACTTTAATTCCAGTTAGTTCGGCCATCTATTGATTCATCAACTAAAGTTCAATCTACATTATTGGTGAAAAATCTGCAAACCGTTATGAATATTGTGCCTAACGAACGAACCGTGTAAAATTTCGGCCGCTTGTTGTTTCTTAATACCACTAACCTAGCGAATCTGCTTCATCTGTACAACGGTTGGGGTTAAGAGCTGCGAATCACATGTTTATCTCTGATTATTGCAGATGCCTCAGATAATGCTGAAATTCCAATGAAAGTAGGAGAGCGGACGAGTTTTGCTGACGCCAGAGTAAGTGAGTAAGCGGCTGAATTTTAAACCATGTTATGATCATTTTGAATTCTCAATTTGTTTCACCTTTTCCTTAAGGGTTTGAATTAGTTTCTTTTGTTTATTGAGTTCATTTCTTAATTCTTTGTCTGTATTCTCAAGGTTTTGTCCAGAAGACTGTAGCTGTAATGTCTGAATTAGGCTATTTAGACTATCAATTTTAAGTGAGTTTTCTTCAATGGATCTATGAATTTCAACTAATATTTTGTGCGGATCTATTTCGATCTGGTTGTCTTTATATGGATTGAAAATGAAGTACAAGGCCCCAGCGGATGAGATTGTAAATGAAAAGAACCCTAAGTAAATGAGGACTTTTGTGACACGAAATATGTTAAATTTCCATTTTCCCTTGTCCCTAAAGTGATCTTTCCAAATTCTATAACTTTCCTCTTCACATTTAAACATTTTGGAGAGTATAAATTCGTCTTCCAAGTTTCTTACTTCAATTTTTCTCAGAACAAATCGCCAGCATATAGTTACCCTCCTGATTCCTATCGCTACTGTTAGCCAAAAAACACTTAATATGGCCGAGAAGATGAATGGAATAAATGACGGAATAGAGTCTTTAAAGAAGTTCCAAAGAGTGAAAGTTGAGACAATTGAGCCGAAGAAAAATAATGCCCATGTGTTCCATCGCCCGTGTTCATGTTCAAGCCTAGAATTTATTTGTTTTATGGCTTCATCTTTTTTCATTCGGTTGGAAAAAAGGAATTGATCATAACAATATAGGTTATATGGAATGTTTGCCCAAAATGTAGCACAATAGACTGTGAAAAGCAGAACCAAATGTAATGAAGGTGATTAAGGTAACGGGCAAATATTTCTATATAACTACGTTGGACGATGCCTGAAAAGCTACTTATGGGTATTTGTCAAAATCAACCAGCCCCAGAAGAGGAGTAATTTGGTTAAAACCCTTGACCAAATTGAGATGATCTGGTCTTATGAACCCAAACCTGGAAGTAAGGGCTTTCGAAAAGGGCAAAGCAATCCCTGCCCAAAACAATTAGGCTGACCTATAAACACAACATTCAAAGAACGAACCTCTTTTAAAACTTAGCTCAAGAGGGGGCAGGCGGGCTACCGGTCAAAATCTTTATAACCATCATTTTGCCCTGTTTACATTTTGGACATATATCGGGGTCTTTTCCTGTCACCAGTTCAAGCACTTGCATGGCAGAAAGTCCCTGGAGTAATGGTACATGTAATGGCTTGTCTATAAGCAATATGCACTGTTCCCTTTTGTTGCCATTGGCAGCAGCCAGCAGGCCATAATAGCGGATTTTGTAGAAACCCGAGGGAAGCACATGTCTCATAAACCTGCCAATGAACTCCTCAGCATCCAGGGTTAACATTTGAGTATAGTTGACTTATGAACTATACCTACCTTATGGCATGCTAATCTAACGGATTTTTAATTTTTCGGATACTATTGAAAGGGGAAAGGATCCTCGTTACAAACGAGGACCAGTACAGGGGTGTTACTTAGTGAGGCTGCTCAAAGTGAATAAGCGGCTGACTTTTGACACCATGTTGGCATTTCGTTATTCTTCTATTTTTAGACTTCCTCGATTATTAGTTATTATTGATAGAGCTTCCTCAATTTGACTGTAAAGATCTGCTGACACGTTTAAATCCAATTCAATGATCTTATTTCTGTATTGCATCAAAAATTTGCTGCGTGTTAAATTAATTTGAAAGTTAGTTAGCTCACCTGAATCTTCATACTCGCTGAATTCAACATAATAATAGTCCCCTTCTCTTTCATCTTCGCCATAAGTTCGTTGAAGCATTACATATTTGCCCAAGGAGTCTATGGCTTTTTGAACTGTAATTTCTCCTTCAAACGTATCTCCTTTTCGATCACTAAAAGTTATCGTACATCCAAATTCCTCGTCCCTTATCTCGATGTTCTTACACTCAAATTTCATCTTACATACACAATGAATGCCAACGCCTAATGCATGAAGCGTCTGCTCCGACACAACGGCCTTTTCAAATGTAGCTAATTCTGTTAAAAGCCATAGCTGATTGGCCACGGATTGAAATTACACAGTAGAGGGCTATCTGCCTGGCTACCGGTTTAGGATTGGTCAACACCAGCTGAAAACACAGTGGCTACAGTGATGGGCGAAACGATCTGTTAGCGACTCCACTGTGTTTGTCACCTAATTGTTTTGTATAGTTTTTTATTTTTCAAATAAGAGCATGTAAATAATTAGCCGAATCAATTAATCCATTTTTACGAAATCGATCCAATATCTCAAATTCATCTAAATTAGGATTGGTTCTATTCAAAACCAATGCTCTAAAAGCTTCCAATGCAAGATCAGTATTTAGGTCAATGGTGTCCGTTATAAAGTCATCTGCTGTCTTTGCTGTTAATCCAAAGCTTGCTAAGTATTCTTTAGGAAAGTCCTTCATGTTATTTGTGACAATGATGTTCGCATTTGTTTTAATTGCTGCTGCCAAAACATGCCTGTCTTTTTCATCAGGCAATTCTAACGAATTTGACAAGTGGCTCATAATTATCAACCAATGCATCCGGGAAAGCAAGTTGAGCTTTGCTTAATCTCTTTTTAATCTCTTCGTCAGGAATGCCCTTTCTTTTCATTACGTTCTCCCATTCACAAAATATGTGCTTACTCCATTTTGGGGTAAAAAGGTCATATGAGGCAAACCAAAATAGAAGATCCCTGATATCAATAGGATAAATAACATTGGTATCAAGAACACAAGTGAATCTGACACTATGAATCATACAACCCTGTTTCTTCGTCAGCCTTCATGATTTCAATAAGCAACTTGCGTTGTTTGGCTTTCATTTTTCTTTTATAATCAATTATGTCTTGATATTTGATTCTTCTGTGCTTACCAATTTTTGTATAGCTGATTTCTCCGGTTTCAAGTAATTTTATCAAATGTGGTCTTGAGCACCCTATTAGTTCCGCAGCTGCTTGAGTCGTAATTTCTGTTGCAATTGGAACTATAGATACCGGTTTACCCTGGCTGGTTTCCTTCAGAATTTTAGCTAGAAGTTGCAATGCTTTCAAAGAAATCTTAATTCTCTCGTTAGTCTCTTCGATTTCAATTTCAGGGTAATCAGAATGAATTTGATCCAATGCTGCGGCTAAGGCATTATAAGATTTCATGGCCGTTTTTTGCTCTTCTTTAGAAGGTCTTTCTATGTTATCAATGTTGTTCATTTCAATTTGCTTTGTATAGCAAATATACGAAATATTCGAAACACTGTTCGTTTGTTTCGAATATTTCCAAATGAAGCACAACGATCAACTGTAAGCCCCTTGTGCCTATCCTTGCTTAAAACAACTAAGC
>JAJCYL010000254.1 GCA_029262955.1 Cytophagales bacterium
CTAATAATCTATTAATACCCGTCAATCCAAGCACATTTGGTAAGAGAAAGGCAATTACATTAATGATTAAGAGGTTCTTAACAGCAGGTGTGAGTCTTCCCATCATTGGCTAAATAGTCCTTCGAGTTTTTGGTGGTCCAATATAGTAAAAGTCCCTTGTCCTGATGGAGTGAAATTTGGATTTTCACAAGCAAATAGTTGGTCAATTATACTTGTCATTTCATCGCCAGATAATTTCTGCCCCACTTTGATACAAGACTTCTTGGCTATTGCCCTTACCAGACTTTCTTTTTTGTCAAGTGAGAGCTCCTGGTGGTTCTGTTTGAATTGTTCAATAAGTCCTTCAAAAAGAACCTCTTCATCTTGACCAACTGCGTCTGACGGGATACCATTTACTACAATGGCATTCTTCCCAAAAAACTCAAAATCAAAACCCAGTGATTTTATTTCAGTCTCTAACTCTGATACGATATTAAAATCAGATGGATTCAATTCCAATTGCCTGGAGAATAAAAATTGCTGAGAAGCTCCCTTTTGAGTATCCAGATTTCGTAGATATTTTTCATAAAGAATTCTTTCATGTGCATGGTATTGGTTTATTAGGAGAATTCCCGATTTGACCTGTTTGAGGATGTATGCCTTATGAAATTGGATTGGAGGGTGCGATTCAACCTCACCCTGAAGGTTTGATTTGTTGGCATTACTCTCAATTCTTATTGTAGCAATTTCTTTTTGTAAATCAGCTGGTTGAGTTGCTGATTCACTTTTGGCGACATCATAAAGTTTGGACCAATGATCCAGATTTGTTTGTTCTCTCGGGGTGGTTTGAAATCTGCCGTAATCCTTTTCTGCCTGTGAAATCTTATCTCTCTTATCAATTGCGAGGGCGGCAGATTCAAAGTTCACATCAAAACCAAAGTCAATTGATGGGCTAATATTGTGAGCCCCTAAAGCTTGTTTAACTCCGGACCTTACGATGCCATAAATCAGGCGCTCATCATCAAATTTCACCTCTGTCTTTGTCGGATGGACATTTATGTCAATGTGCTTAGGATCAATGGTTATAAAAAGTACGTAGAAGGGGTAGTAATTCTTTGGGAGAAGACCCTCATAGGCATTGAAGACGGCATGGTTTAGATAATTATTCCTGATAAATCGATTATTTACAAAGAAAAATTGCTCACCCCTGGTTTTTTTTGCTGAATCTGGTCGCCCTATATAACCTTTAATTTGTACTAACTCAGTCTCTTCCTGACACTTGATAAGTTGCTCCTTATAATTTTTGCCAAATAAGCCAATAACCCGGTGACTGAGATTTCCTTCATTCAAATGATAAACCTCTAAATCGTTTTGCATCATGCTAAAGACAACCTCAGGATTGGCAAGTGCAATACGCTGAAACTCTTCAGTTATATGGCGAAGTTCAACAGGATTTGATTTCAGAAAATTCCGTCTGGCAGGAATATTATAAAAAAGATTTTTAATCGATACAGAGGTACCTTTTGCCGTTGCAATTGGCTCCTGTTTTTTAATTTCACTGGCGTCAATACAAATATTGGTTCCTAATTCGGCATCTTCCTGCCGGGTCTTCAATTCAACCTGGGATACAGCAGAAATGGAGGGTAAAGCCTCACCTCTAAATCCCATACTTTTAATCTTGAAAAGGTCTTCCGCAGTTTTAATCTTAGAAGTGGCATGTCTTTCGAAGCTCATGCGGGCATCTGTGGTACTCATGCCAGACCCATCATCGATTACTTGAATAAGTGATTTCCCACCGTCTTTAACAATTAATTTAATTTTCTTAGCTCCTGCATCAATACTGTTTTCCATTAATTCCTTCACTACTGAGGCAGGTCGTTGAACAACTTCTCCAGCAGCTATTTGATTAGCTATGGCATCGGGTAAAAGATTTATGATATCCAAAATTCTTGATTGAAGCTCAAATGATTCCTCTGAGTCTCAAAAGTAGGTAGGCCGGGATGAAAGCGGCTAAGATATATAGCACAATGTTACCATATATCAACCAGGCAACACAAGCTCCAAGGAGGGCAGTGAATATAATAAGTTGCAATAATGCAGGCCTGGAATTATCAACACTCCGAGTGCTTCTTCTAAAGGCTCCAGAAATACTGGACTGAAAAGGCTGTGCTTCTTCATCGTCCATTTCACTCTTAATCTGTGCAATTCTATTTTCAATGTCTTCTTTAATAGGATCATAGTGCCTCGGCTCAAAGTTGAAGCGTTTATTTCGTGGCAGTCTAATTAATGATGGAAACTTCATTGGGTTGGCCCAATTATTGGATTGTTAAAAGAAATATATATATAATCGAACAAATTTAAGCCATATTTAGGCTTTATGGTAAAAACAAACGGTTTTGCGGGTTATAATGTTATGAGGTTTATTGGTCTGTTATCAATGGTAATTGGCCTATCAGTTGAATTGCCTGCAAATGTTGAATTAATAAGTAAGAAAGATCACTGGGTAGATAGTGTCTACAATTCTATGTCTCAAGAACA
>JAJCYL010000255.1 GCA_029262955.1 Cytophagales bacterium
AATTTTTACAGAGAACTGTACCCTTTCTCAGATGAGCCTTTGTTCTGGATCCATCTCAACGTTGACTATCCTTTCAATCTGACAGGGGTATTATATTTCCCTAAAATCAAGAATGAATTCGAAGTTCAGCGAAATAAGATTCAGCTTTATTCTCGCCAGGTATTTATTACAGACGAGGTTAAGGACATAGTCCCCGAGTTTTTGATGATGCTTCACGGAGTTATTGATTCTCCTGACATTCCTCTTAATGTCTCTCGTAGTTATTTACAGTCAGACAGTAATGTCAAGAAAATTAATTCTTACATCACGAAGAAAGTAGGGGAAAAACTGTCTGAGCTATTTAAGAAAGAGCGTGAGAGCTATGAGAAGAAATGGAATGACATCGGGATTTTTGTCAAATATGGAATGATCTCCGATGAGAAATTCTATGAAAAGGCCAAGGATTTTGCACTCCTGGAAAACATAGAGGGCAAATTCTTCACTTTCAATGAATATGCCGACCACATTAAGGGTAACCAGACTGATAAAGACAAAAAGATAGTACATCTCTATACTACCGATGCTGCAGCTCAGGACTCATACATACAATCAGCAAAAACAGCCGGATATGACGTTATTAAGTTAGAAGGAGTATTGGACAGTCATTTCATCAATCACATAGAGATGAAACTGGAGAACTCTAGTCTCAAAAGGGTTGATGCAGACATATTGGACAAGCTTATTGACAAAGACGTAAAGAAAGAAGCAGTTCTTTCGGATAAAGAAAAAGAAGACGTAAAGGGAATTTTTGAAAAAGCAATCAATAATAAGAATGTCACTTTTGGCGTGGAATCTCTCTCGCCTGACGAGATGCCAGTAATTTTAACCATGCCTGAATTCATGAGAAGAATGAAGGACATGCAAAAAACCGGTGGCGGCGGTGGAATGATGATGATGGGAGATATGCCGGATCACTTTACCGCCAGTATCAATGGTAACCATCCGGTGGTAAGCAAAATTCTAAAAGCCAAAACTGATACAAGTAAAGAGAAATATGCCAAACAGGCATATGACCTGGCCTTACTTTCTCAAAACATGCTTTCCGGAGCCGATCTTACCTCATTTATTAAAAGGAGTGTTGATCTGGTAGCGAAGTAGCTTTAATCATATCTAGCATTAGGCCTGAGAAATTTTCTCAGGCTTTTTTTTTGAAAAAAATCATAGCTTTAACCCGGATTTAACCCGGAATTATTCCGGGTTTAAATATGGACAGAAGAAACTTCGTTCAGAAGACTGCAGTATTGACAGCTTTAGGCATGAGCCCACTATTTACGGCACAAAGTGAATCAATGGGTTTAAAAAAAGTGGGTGTTCAATTATTCTCAATTCCAAAATTACTTGAAGAGGATTTCAACAAGGGAGTGAAAATGTTGTCCCAAATGGGATATAAGGAAGTGGAGATGTATGGTCCTTTTCCATTTAGTGCAGATTCTGCCAAAAAGAGATGGGAATCAATCATTCCAATGGTTGGATTTAGTGGAAGCGGATATTTCGACAGGACTCCACAGGAAATTAGGAGCATTTTTAAGGACAACAAGATTGCCGTTACTTCAACCCACACTGATCTTGATACATTAGAAACAAGAATGGGCCAACTTGGTGAAGCGGGAGATGCAGTTGGCTTCAAATACGTGGGATTGCCTGCCATTCCTGAGGAAAGGCGAAAAACACTGGATGACTACAAAAGAATAGCTGAGACATTTAATACTATCGGGGAAGAGGCCAAAAAGGTTGGGCTGAAGTTCGCTTATCACAATCATGGCTATGGTTTGCAAGAAGTTAATGGCCAGGTACCATTAAAAATAATTCTTGAAGAAACTGACCCAGGGTTAGTCTTTTTTGAAATGGATCTTTATTGGACCATAGCTGGTGGAGCTGACCCTGTAGAATATTTAGAGGCCTATCCAAAACGTTATCATTTGATGCACGTGAAAGACATGAAAGAAAAAAGAAGATTTTCTGGAGACGGTGGGAGCCCACAGGAATGGGTCGAACTTTTCCCTTTTATGACTACAGCCGGTGATGGCATAATGGACTTACGATCAATCACTCTTAAAGCGCAGAAAGCTGGTGTCAAGCATTTTTATGTCGAACAAGACATGGTACAAAACCCAGAGATCGCCTTAAAGAGAAGTATCGATTATTTGAGATCTCTTTAAACTGATATTACCTTTTTACTGACCACCTTAATGGAGGTATCACTTCTCCTCTTTCGGAGCAATCTATTAATGTATTTAGACGATTTATCCTGGTTTCATCCCTTTTGGCACTCATCACCCACCAGGCAACTTGTTTTTGATAACCCGGTGCTTTGGACTGCCAATATTTCCAGGCCTTACTATTATTTTTTATCTGAGTTTCAAATTTGATGCTTAGAGAGACAGTTTTCTGCTCATAAGACGCCCTGGCTAATTTTTCAACACTTCTCCTTTTAAAAGCCTCCATACCCGAATTTTGCATTAAACCCATCTTTTTGAGTTCTTCAACCCTCTTAATGTTAACGGCACTCCAATGGCTATCAGGTTTTCTTGGAGTAAATCGAATTTTATAGCTCTTCGCATCAATGGATTTCCTAAGTCCGTCAATCCAACCGTAACATAATGCTTCATCTACCGACTCAGGCCACGTCATGCTTGCTTTACCAGATCTTTTTTTATAGTACCCAATCCATTGCTCTGTGCATTGACTATGGTTTTCGGTTAACCATTCCCGAAAGTCCGCTGAAGTTGGGAAGAATAATATGTGCTGTGTCATCTGCTTAATTGCTCTTTTCAAAATCCTCAATCTCTCTCAAAAAAGCAACTGCCTCATCAAGTTTTTTATCCGGGAACAGTTTGACAAACCAAACCACAAAGACAGCAATGACGATACTGCCCAGTAACTGTAGCAGCCAATTGTAAATGAGAAATTGATAAGCGTCAATTCCTAAAAACCCTTTGGCAATGACTACCACAAAGGCCATCCATAATAGGGGTATGACAATATATAACTCATTGATTTCACGACGTTCGTAGTATTTTAATTTCTCTACCCTTTTTTGTGTTTCGGTAATAGCACTTTGATAGTCAATTTTACTATAAATTGAAAGCACCATTAATTTCCAGACAATATCGTAAAGTCCCAACAGGAGTATCAACAAACCAGGGACGAAAAACTTAAACTCCCAGACAGTATCTATTAAATATCCAGACAAGTAATTGACTCCAATTATCGTGACTATCAATTCAAAAATTGTAGTCCATTTAAAGTCTGAGAGCAATGCTTTAACCCTATTAACACTTGCTTCCTGCAGCAAATTTAAGTTTACGACAGCAACACTCTCAAGTTCTTGATCTTGTTTAGCCCAGATCTCTTTTAATTGATCTAATTCCATTTTTTACTATTTATGGTTCGCAAATTGTTCTTTTAATCTCTTTTTTATCCTTCCAAGCTTTGTGGCAACGTTAGTCTGTGTAATTCCCATGATTGTAGCTATTTCGGCATAACTCACTCCATCCAGATAAAGGAGTACCAATGCTTTATTCATCCGGTCAAACTGATTAATGAATTGATACAATTGACTAATCTCCTCAGACTTTTCGTGGTTATCTGTTTCAACAAAATCTGACCCCTGAATTGAGACTTGATTTGACCTCACTTTCGATTTTCTTAGATGCGATATTGAAACATTGAGGGCTATTCTATAAATCCAGGTTGATAATTTGTATTTTTTGTCATACTTATCAAAAGACCTCCAAATTTGAAGAATGATTTCTTGCCTCAAGTCTTTTCTATCTTCGGCATGATCACAATAGCCCCAACTTATTTTATAAATTAGCCTTTGGTGCTGCTCAATTACGTGCAAAAATTCCTTCTCTTTTGAGAAATGCTTCATACTCATCTTAAATTCTATCTATTATTCGCAGAAGTCTCCTGAAAATCACAATCGCAGAAAATAAAAAGAAAAAACGTAAATTAGATTACTCAATCTGACCCTTACAAGAAAATACAATCCGGTACGTTTAATTGCTATGCAGAAAATTCTATTTGATCGTGCATTAACTTTAATTGCCATAGGGATGTTCGGCTTATACCCCTTGCATGCTCAGGATGAGCCGGTAGACGTTGATCGTCTGTTTGAAATTAACTACGAGTCACCATTGACTATTGATCTTGGTGCAGAGGACGAAGAGGAAGAGGAGGTCGAGCTTAAAAAGGAAAAAAGAAAGCGCAATGTATTCTACAAAATAAAAACCAAGAAGGGATTTACCCGGACTGGTTTCGGACAGGATGTTGTTATTGAACTCTTTTACTACCTCAAAGTCTACGAAGAACCCGACCCTTACGTGAGGGATGTTTTTTGGTATGATTTCAAAAAAAGGAAAATTACTAATTCCAGTAAGATCAATAAAAAATATGCCGGCATTCTTCATGGGCCCTACTTAAAAATGGTAGGTGATCAAATATTGGAAGAAGGAATATTTTATAAAGGCACCAAGCACGGACGCTGGATGAGGTATAACAAGTACGATATTCTACAAGAGAAGAAAAAATGGTACAAAGGGTGGCCTAAAGAAGCTCAAATTGCTTATTACAAAGACACCAAGGAGCGCAGGATGAGAGAAATCATTCCCGTACATTATGGTGAGAGAGATGGCGACTATTACGCATTCCACAAAAATGGCCGAATTGCAGTGATTGGTGAATACAAACACGATTACAAGATTGGATTATGGCGAGAATACTATGGTGAACGAAATCGTCGGAAAAGAGAAATCCAATACCCCGAAAAACCATTTGAAGATGAGTTTCAACCCTATATTTCTAAAGAATGGGATGCCGGTGGCATTGTAATATATGACCGTGTTAAAGAGGCAAAAAAATGGCAGTAGGACATAACCAAATGTTAGCAGATTTTGGATATCAATCCGCGGAAAGTCCTAGTAACCTTATCATTACCACAAGACCTCCTCTCCTCTTCTTTTTCTTACTGTTCATAATTGTTCCGTTTTTAATAGGGCTGGCATTCATCGGAAATGCAGAAATACTTATCCTTTTGTTGCCAATATTGGCTCTCCCTTTTATCAACGACAGTTGGAAATTCCCCTCTAAAATTAGTTTCGATTCAGAAAATCGATTGCTTACACTTACCAGGCCTTTGTTACTAAAGATTCAAGTGCCATACAACGAGATTAAAGACGTATCGGTTAGTGTTACGACGCTCTCCGCAGGAACCAGCCCTTTTGAAGAAGGGAACAAGGATATAATCTATAGAGTATATCTGGAAATAGGAGAAGATAGGGTCATGCGGCTTTTGAAACTGAAATCAAGGAAAGACATTGCTGAAGACATCAAGACACTAACTGATTACATCCATAAAAAAATCAGTCCATCGGATATCAACTGAATTGGTATTGATAGCGTGTCCTTGATGCTTTCGGATTACAAACCCACGCTGTTCAGGATTTGTAATCCTGAATCAACTATATAGAGTAAAAAACAGTGTTCTTGATGCTTTCGG
>JAJCYL010000256.1 GCA_029262955.1 Cytophagales bacterium
GAAGGGATTGGTATGACTTAGAATGGTATATTAAAAAAGGAATTCCTTTGGATGTAAATCATTTCTTAGCTAGGGCAAATGATACAAACGACTGGCAAGACAATAGAATTTCTTATGAACAGATTATCGAACTTTTAGATACGAAAATCAAATCAGTTTCTTTTAGCAGTATTAAAGTAGATGTTGTTAGGTTTATCAAAAATGATGATGTTCTAAATATTTGGAGTTCTGAATATTTCAAAGATTTAATAGAGAAAATTAAATTGGAGGATACTTGATCTTATCAAAAGGTCAATATTCCAAAATTAACAGGTAAAAAAACGATTGCCCAATCGTAGGCGGCACCGACTAAAATAGCCGGGTTGCGCCTCTCACACCGCCCTCACTGAACAGACACTTCCTTTTGCTCATGTTCGATACCATCAATTGGGCCTTACTGCGGAAAAATTCGGGAACTTTTCTCGTAATTCAGTTGTTTGCAGTTATGCAGGCAGAACAAACCTGCTTAAGCAGAAGGAAGCTAAGAAAGCACATGCCTTGCAGGCAGGCTCGCTTAAGGGATAGCAGCGAAGGAAGAAGGGATTGGAATGAATACTGCAAACCAGGACTAAATCATCACTTTTTCTATCTCGGATTTTCATGCAGGCAGGTTGGCCGGAAAATGAGGGCGGATATGTGGGTAGGCCGTGTTGCTGACCGTTGGACAATAGCGTAGGCCGGTGGTGTGCCAGCCGTGGGACACATTCATTTTCCAAAAGACTTTTTGCTTCGTTTTTGGTCTTTCAAAAATGAAGGCCCCTCACGCTGTCGCTGAAACTTGCAGCGTAGGCGCCCGGCAGGAGAAAAGCTAGTGATATGATTGAAACCGGAGTTAATTACTGCTCTTGAATAAACAACGAAATCAAAACAGAATGCATAAAGCATTTGGGCACTTCTGATCTTCAGCAGCTTTTAACAGAATTAGCTACATTTGAAAAGGCAGTTGTGTCGGAGCAGACGCCTCATGCATGGGTCGTTGTACGTAATACCAATTCGGGGTAACAGTATCTATGTCGGTGAAAACTATCTTTTTTTTAATTCTTTCATTAACAACCCTATCTTGTAATAGGTACTATCCAACTTCGACTAAGACTGCTGTTGAAATCAAAATTCCTTTCAGAGTAGTTTATCACGAATCAACATACTTAGCTTCTGGAATTCCGGTAACAAAGCATGAACCGCTTGAGTGGACAGACTCAATTACCCTAAAAAATGGTTTCGTTATACTAGCACACTATTCTGGGAATTTGAAAGAGATTTCTGGAGATACCGTGATAAGCATTAACAAACTATCTAAATCAATTAGCGCTGATAGCACAAAAAATGCAATGATAGATATCTCTTTCCTATACAGTACTTCCAGTTACCATCCAGATTATTATAGAAATAGTGTAGTTGAGCATCCGCCCCATATTACATGGGTGTTTCCATATCTTACGAAAGAACCGAATAAAGTAGGGGATAGTTCTCTATGTCTCTGGTGGAGATCTGCCTACCCAAAAAATCATACAGAAATTGAATACACATTAAGAATTTCAGATGTTTTCAATAAAGAACTCCATACAAGCAATATTCTAGGTAATAGAGCCACAATCGATCTATCTAAAATATTTAAGTCAAACAAATTCGTTGTAATTGGATTGCATGAATCTAGTGATAAAAATCGAAAAGCAAGATTCCTTGGAATTCAATTGGTTGACGAAACTATTCTTGATCCCTGTCAAGCTAACTCAAGTATTAAGTATCTGCAGTTGGGAATAGTTTTAGAAAGGAATCGAGATTTCAATGAAGCTATGGATTATTTTAAGTTGGCTGCAGAAAATAGCGATAGACCAATATATTCTAAACTTTTGGGCTATTTCAAAGAACGCCATGTCACTCTCTGAAAAAATACCCACAAACAGACGCTCAAAGTGCATATGTCTGAATGCTTCTAGCCGTTCAGCTTACGGATGATAGCTGGACGTTAGACACAATCAACTTACTATATGAAAAAATTTATTTTACTATTTCTTGTGTCACCGTGTATCAATATGATAGCTCAGGATGTCCCCCAGGCACCTAATTATAGTAAAATCAAAAAGAGCATTTCCGATTCAACATCGAGCTTTTACTATTCACGGCTCATGGATCGATACAGCCAAAGTGATTCAACTTTAACAATTGAAGAATTTAGACATCTCTATTACGGCTATACGTATCAATCTGAATATAGTCCTTATTGGAGATCTGAATATGATACTGATTTGTCAAAATTCTATCGAAAACCGGAATTGAAGAAAAAGGATCAACTAAAAGTAATCAAGCTTGGATCGCTGACATTAGATGCATTTCCTTTTGAACTAAGAGTACTCAACTTCTTGGCATACGTCTATCATTTACAAGGGAGCGATGATAAAGCGATGGAATTAAGTTTTAGACTTCAAGGAATATTAGGAGCCATATATTCAACTGGAGACGGAATGACTTGTAAGACAGGAATGCATGTAATTGCAACATCTCACGAATACGTCATTATTAATATGAACAAATTCAATTATTCATCTCAATCTCTTACCGATGATGGTTGTGATTATATGGAGTTTGTAAAAGATGAACGAAATATTGACGGATTGTATTTTAACATTGAGCGCCTACTCGATATTAATTTGAAAACATTGAAAAGAAACAATAAATAGATGTGTCTAACAGCATCCCCTCCCATCGTCCTCGTTTATAACGAGGATGTTCTACCAAATCACTTGAACCTTACCAAATATTTATCTATATCTGAACAAGAAGCACTCTATCAATATAAAATTTAGAATGAAGTCCAGCATCCTAGTTGCAAACGAGGACGATTCTACTGGGACTATTTTGAAACTGATCCGCAAACCCGCTAAATTATGGGTAATAATAAAGTTAGGTACGTTCCATATGTAGGAAGTTATTCACAATATCTTTCAGAACGCAGATGAACCCAACTGAAGAAGATATCAAAGAAATAGCTGAACTTTTAGAGAGTGGCGAACTCTGCTTCTTTCACGAACCAACTGGAACTATTGAACATCATCCAGATCCTGATAACCCATATGCCGATCTTGATGAGTGGCAAGAAACGATTGACAAAATCGAAGCTGATCTGACGAACTTCAAACGATTTGAAAAGATGGATTCTCGTCAAGGATTTCGGGTTATGGAGAATTTTGCGAACTCTATAACAGACGAGAACTTCCGGGCCCAATTATTTAAATTCCTTTCTGCACGTAAACCTTTTAGTAAATTTAAGTGGGCCGTTGATAATTCAAAATTTCGACAAGACTGGTTCGACTTCAAGGCCCAAGCAAACATTGATTGGGTACAAAAACAAATAGGCTGACTACATCGCAAAACACTCATTTAAGATGGACGAATTTGGAAGAACTAAACTGTCAATAAAGTCCAGTTTCCTCGTTGCAAACGAGGACGATTCTATGGGGGGTGATGTTTGGTAAATCATTTACAAATGACAAATAAATATTTGTAAACGCCCCCCTGCCACCGAGGCAAGCTTACTACTATTTAAAATGCGCTGATTGCTTTGGGAGCGTTGTTTGCTAATAATTCCATTATATTTAGTATCTATATCTGTAAGGAAATAAGTGCAACAGTTGCACTATGTAGTTGTTAGGAATAATTAGTCAAGTAATGAAATACCGCCTTCTATTGTTATTATCTCTTATTTCTTTTTCTGCGAGTATAGCTCAATCGAAAGTTAAGGTAATTCAAGAATTTGTGCCGGGGGAAAAATATAACTTTGAGGTAAAAAGAGGAAAGGAAGACTCACGGGATCAGTCTACAAAGGGTCTTTTTGTAATTACTCCAATGACAGCCAATGTGATGACGAGCAAAGACAACTTTCGTACAATAGCACTAAAGTATGGGGAATCAACCTTGGTGGGGAGAGAAGTTAGTCTTGAAGTCCAAGAGAAATACCGAAATGAAGAATTATATACCGGGATTGAAATAGCCTTGATTATTGATCACGAAGGAAAATTTCATGGGCTTGCTGATTTTGATGGAGTTAAGAAGCAGCTTGAAAATGCCATGGCTAAATTATATGAAATTAAAGGTGCTACGATTGATGAGAGCACTTTCAATCAAATTAAGGATCTCCTTTCCGATACTTATGATACTGAAGAAGAATTAATCGCTACCTACTTTCCGGAAATTTCTATCTATTTCAACCAATTCGGTAACGACTATAAATTTCAGAAAAAACAGCACCTACGGTATGATTCGCCAAATCCTTTTGACGGTCCACCTTTTCCCATGATGGGAACGAGCGAATTCAGTGAATTTGATGATCCTATTGCAATAATTAAGGGTAGCGATTCAATAAAACCAGAAGATTTAAGGAGGATTTTGATTTCCACTTTCAAACCTATAGCTGAAGCAGCAGGACAATCATTTAACGAATTAGAAATTCCCGAATTTGATATGATAGTTACTTCCGAATGTGTTTACAACACTAAAACCAAAAAGCTTATTTCTGTAACAATGAATAAGAGGATAAAAATGTCAGACGTTGAGCAGAATGTATTTATAGGATTAAGAATGGTGAACTAAAAATTTCTAACATCAAGCAAGCGTAATGCCTGTATTCCCTCCCTTCGTCCTCGTTTGTAACGAGGATGTCCAACCAAATCACTTGAACCTTTACGAATATTTAAGTAAATATCGGACAAGAAGCACTCGATCAATCTATATTAATTTTAGTAAAAGCCAACATCCTCGTTGCAAACGAGGACGATTCTATGGGCTAAACTGTCAATTAAGCCCAGCATCCTCGTTGCAAACGAGGACGATTCTATAGTATTTAGACAAATTGGTAGACGAATTAGCGAAAGGACGAAAGATGGAGAAGATCTTGCGATACTACTCCAAACATCAAATTCAGCCATTTACCAGAAAGCTGATGGCTAAACTTAGACAAATGAAGTAGTTTAGAGATAGCTTGTATTAGTAAATAACAATCGCCTAGCACCTCATCATCACTTAACAC
>JAJCYL010000257.1 GCA_029262955.1 Cytophagales bacterium
TTTCGTTGATCCCGACGCCATATTTCTTGCCGTATCAACTACTATGGCTGGACTAATGGGCTCTTTTATTCTGATTTTTGTGGGGGGAGTACGGTTGGCAGACTCCAATGTATTTAAAAGAGTGGCTTTGCAGAATGTTCAAGACAAAGACGCAGGTTTCAATGCAGCAAGTTTCAGAACAGAATCTATGTTAGGAAAGAAAGGAAAAGCATATACAAACCTTCGGCCCAGTGGTAAGATTGAGATTGATGACAATATCTATGACGCCTCTACCCGTGGAGATTACATAGCCAAGGATGTTGAGGTTGAAGTGATTAGCGAAGAGGGCACATCCCTCAAAGTCAAAGAAGTCGAGGTCGAATGAAAATACTGGGAATCATACCTTCCAGATACGCTTCTACCCGTTTCCCAGGCAAGCCATTGATTGAGATTGATGGGAAGACTATGATTCAAAGAGTCTTTGAGCAAGCGTCGAAGGCTCAGTATCTGCATCATCTTATTGTAGCTACGGATGACACTCGTATTGCAGATCATGTGAATAATTTTGGAGGCCAGGTGGAGATGACTTCCTCTAATCATCAAAATGGTACAGAAAGATGTGCTGAAATACTGTCCAATTCAATTGAAGACTACGATTTCGTTATTAATATCCAGGGGGACGAGCCATACATTACCCCTAATCAGATTGATTTATTATCAAAATCATTGAACCTTGATATTGAATTGGCTACACTAGTCAAAAGAGAATCAAACAGGATACTTTTTGAGGACCCTAACATCATTAAAGTTGTTTTCGACAATCAACTGGCCGCTAAATATTTCAGTAGGTCAACTATTCCCTACTATAAAAACAACGAGGATTATTCTGGTTTTTATAAACACATTGGCATTTATGCCTACAGAGCCGATATTCTCCCAAAAATTTGCCGATTGAAGCCCTCTCCGTTGGAATTGGCAGAATCTCTGGAGCAGCTTAGATGGCTTGAAAATGGTTATGATATTAAAGTATTTGAGACATTAGAGGATAGTCTCAGCGTCGATGTACCCGAAGATATTGAACGCATATTGAGGTTAAAAGACATTTGTGTCTAATCACCTAGCCCAGAAGAGACTCCTCATTGTTTGGGATGATCTCAATATCTTTGATTAATACTCTATCTGAAATCTTTTGGCCTGTCAATGTAGCAGCAAGCCCTCCTAAAGCGGTTTCTTTGTACTTGTCTTCCATGCTCTCACCGATTTCTCCCATCGCTTGAACGCATTCATCAACCGGGATCACAGCATCGACCTGTGAGATAGCAATTTGAGCGGAGGAATTGGCAATCGCAGCCGCACTTGCATTTCGAACTACACAAGGTACTTCGACTAATCCGGCTACAGGGTCACATACTAAACCGAGCATGCACTGTATGGTAATTGCCACCGCATTGAATATTTGATCAATACTGCCTCCTAAACAATATACTATTGCTCCCGATGCCATAGCCGCTGCACTGCCTGTTTCTGCCTGACAGCCACCCACTGCTCCCGCCAGCGAGGCTTTTTGCTCAATAATTAGGGCAATACCGGCAGCAACTAGCAAACCTTCCAATATTTTTCTGTCTTCCAGATTATGAATTTCCTGAAGGGTATACATTGTCCCGGGCAATATGCCTGAGGCGCCAGCGGTTGGGGCAGCAACAACTCTGCCCATACAAGAATTAACCTCTTTAGCAGCCAGAGCCCTTGAAATGAGATTAGTAAATTCTCGCGAGAGAACAGTAATTGGTGAATTGTAGACTTTCTTTGCACCATTGTTAATCATCCCCGAACGGGATTTCATATCCTCTGAAAGACCCGTTTTAATAGCATCACTCATTACCTGATAGGCTTGATCTAACCCAATCCAAATAGCATCTTCTTCCTTGCCATTTTGATCAACTTCATATTCTATTACAGATTGATAAAGTTCAAGGCCGTTTTCATCACAGTAAGATTTCCAGCCTTTAAAGTCGTTAAACAAGTAACTCATAAGTGATTATTAAGACAATTACGTGAATGTGCAATTTTGAGATATCAATTTACGGTAAATTTGAGTCGCGATTAAAAATATTATTCCAACGAAGCTGCTATCTTCGCAGCTTTTCGAAGTAAAGTATTATGCTAAATATTGTACTATTTGGACCTCCAGGAGCTGGAAAAGGAACTCAAAGTGAAAAAATCATTGAGAAATACCAGCTTTCCCATTTATCCACAGGTGACCTTTTTCGGAAGCATCTAAATGAAGGAACGGAATTGGGTAAGACTGCTCAAAAATATATGGACGAGGGTAAGCTAGTCCCCGATAGTGTCGTGATTGGCATGGTGGAAGATAAAATTAAGGATACCCCAGACACGCATGGATTTATTTTCGATGGTTTCCCCAGAACAGTAGCTCAGGCAGAAGCCCTTGACGAATTAATGACAAAATTGGGTGATTATATCAATGGGATGATTGCACTGGAAGTGCCGGATAAAGAGTTGAAGACGAGAATAAAGAAAAGGGCCCTAACCAGTGGACGGGTTGATGATCAGGATGATGATAAAATCAATACTCGAATCAAGGTTTATAAAGAAGAAACACTGCCTGTTGCTGAGTACTATCACAAACAAGGGAAATTTCACAAGACCGACGGAGTAGGCTCTATCGATAAGATTTTTAGCAGCCTGACCAGAGTGATCGACCAACTATAGGCCTCCCACACAGGATGTCTTCATCAAATTTTATTGACTACGTAAAGATTTTCTGTCGCTCAGGCGCTGGTGGAGCAGGTTCTGCTCATTTTAGGAGAGAAAAACATGTGCCACTCGGAGGGCCGGATGGTGGTGATGGTGGACGTGGCGGCCATATTATTTTGAAAGGAAGTACACAGCTCTGGACGCTCCTGCACTTAAAATATCGTAAACATATTCATGCCGATAATGGCAACCCCGGTGAGGCTTCCAAACGGTCAGGAGCACAGGGGGATGATGTTATTCTTGAGGTTCCTTTGGGCACAATCGCGAGAGACGCTGAAACAGAAGATCAATTGGCCGAGGTTTTAGAGGAAGGTCAGGAGATCGTATTGATGGAGGCTGGCCGGGGCGGTCTTGGTAACTTTCACTTTCGCACAGCTACTAATCAAGCGCCTCGACATGCACAACCGGGAGAGCCAGGTGCAGAATCCTGGATTATCCTGGAATTGAAACTTTTAGCCGACATCGGGCTGGTAGGCTTTCCAAATGCAGGTAAATCAACCCTACTCTCATCAATTTCCGCAGCTAAACCGGAAATTGGAGATTATCCGTTCACAACGCTCACTCCGAATCTTGGTGTGGTTGCTTATAGAGATGACAGGTCTTTTGTGATGGCCGATATTCCGGGAATAATAGAGGGAGCTGCAGATGGAAAGGGGTTAGGAATTAGATTTTTAAGACATATAGAGCGGAACTCAATGTTGCTTTTTCTAATTCCGGCGGATGCTCATCACATTAAAAGTGAATTCGAAATACTCCTAAACGAACTCAAAAAGTATAATCCCGAATTACTAGATAAAGAACGAGTCCTGGCTATATCCAAATCGGACTTGTTGGATGAAGAACTCATGGAAGAGATGAAAATGGAATTGCCCGAAGATATAAGTGCAGTTTTTATTTCAAGTATCACACAACTTGGCCTAAACCAACTGAAAGACCTGATATGGTTGACCTTAAATAAGCCCGGGAATTAGCTTTAATCCCCATGCCATATTGTCATATTTCTCATCAATGGCAGAGATATTGTTTCTGAATTTTCTGTATTAATAGATATGCGCATAAATGGCTAAAGCGAAAGGTAAAAAGAAGGTAGAGGAAAATGGGCAAGAGGTTTTGGAAAATGAAGACTCTAAAAACTCAAACCCGGAATCAAATACTGAAAAGGAAGATCATGTAGAGGTCAAGGAGGAAAAGTCAGAACTTGAACAGCTCAAAGATGAAGTTGAGGAGCAGAAAGACAAGTATATCCGGCTTTATTCCGAATTTGACAATTTCAGGCGCAGAACTGCGAAAGAGAAAATTGACTTAATAAAGACAGCTAGCGAGGAGCTTATTACAGCACTACTACCTGTAATAGATGATTTTGAGCGGGCTATGAAGGCTTTAGATAGCCAAAAAGAAGCTGAGAAGGAAGGAATCGAGTTGATCTATCATAAAATGGTTAAAGTTCTGGAGCAAAAAGGAGTAAAGGCTATGGAGATTGCTATTGGGGACGATTTTAACGAAGAAGTTCATGAAGCAATCACTCAAATACCAGCTCCATCTGACAAGCTTAAGGGTAAAATCGTAGATGTAGTTGAAAGTGGATACTATCTGGAAGAGAAAGTTATAAGATTTGCAAAAGTTGTAACGGGAGCATAATTAGATGGCCAAAAGGGATTATTACGACATTTTAGGTGTTAGCAAGGGTGCTGCACAGGATGAATTAAAAAAAGCTTATAGGAAAGTTGCAATTAAATATCATCCTGATAAAAATCCCGATAACCCAGAGGCGGAGGATAAATTTAAAGAAGCAGCTGAAGCCTATGAAGTTTTAAGTGACAGCACTAAACGACAGAGGTATGACCAATTTGGTCATGATGGCATGAGAGGTGGAGCCGGCGGATTTGGCGGCGGAATGAACATGGAAGACATCTTCTCTCAATTTGGAGACGTCTTTGGTGGTGGAGGAGGTGGATTTGAAAGCTTTTTTGGTGGAGGTGGCGGAGGCAGCCGTCGAAGAAAAGGATCTAACCTCCGAATTAAGCTTAAGCTTACACTTGATGAAGTTGCCAATGGTGTCGAGAAGAAGATTAAAGTAAATCGCATGATGGCGGCGGATGGTGTGACCTTCAAGTCATGCCATGTATGTCAGGGTACAGGCCAGGTAAAGAAGGTCGTCAACACTATGCTGGGTCAAATGGTATCAGCATCAACCTGTCATACTTGTGGCGGGGCCGGGCAGCTAATTGACAATAAACCTCCGGGCGTTGATGGCTCGGGATTAAAGCCAAAGGAAGAAGTTATATCGGTTAAAATTCCTGCTGGTGTGTCAGAGGGGATGCAGTTGTCAATGTCAGGAAAAGGCAATGAGGCCCCCGGTGGAGGATCGGCAGGAGATTTACTGATCGTCATTGAAGAAAAGGAACACGATCACCTTCAGAGAGATGGAAATAACATTGTTTATGACCTCTACATAAGTTTCACCGACGCTGCACTCGGTAGCTCAATTGAAGTACCAACAATTGATGGTAAGGTTAAAATCAAGATTGAGCCTGGTACTCAAAGTGGAAAAATACTGCGGCTAAGAGGGAAAGGAATCAAGGATATTAATGGCTACGATAAAGGGGATCAACTTATTCATGTGAATGTCTGGACCCCAAAACAACTAAGTCCGGATGAACGTCAAATTATTGAAGGCCTTAAAGATTCGGTAAATTTTGAGCCAAAACCTACAAATGCGGAAAAAGGCTTCTTTGATAAAATGAAAGAATTCTTTTAAGTTCAAAAACTATTGAAAAGGGAGCACGCTAAATCATAAATTAGCGTGCTCTTTTTTCATTATGACCACAGTTCTAATATCTCCGGACAAATTCAAGGGTTCACTAACTGCTTATCAGGTTTGCCAGGCTATAGAGGTTGGTATTCATAGATATAATCCAGATGTGGTATGTATTTTGCACCCCCTGGCTGATGGGGGGGAGGGCACACTGGATGCGCTTGACAATTCACTTCAACTTAAGTCAGTAAATCTTACTGTCAATGACCCATTGTTTAGACCGATTCAAGCTGAATATAAGCTACAGGATCAATCTGCCTATATAGAAATGTCACGTGCCTCAGGATTGGAGTTGCTATCTCATCAGGAAAGAAACTGCATGTTAACCACATCTTTTGGAACAGGAGAGTTAATCTCAGACGCTATAGCGAAAGGTGCCAGCAAAATATATTTATTTATCGGAGGAAGTGCCACCAATGATGCCGGAATTGGTCTACTGTCTGCCTTGGGCTATAATTTCTTGAATGAGAATGGTGAAGAAATAAATCCAACTGGAGCTGGGCTAGAAGACATTGTTCAAATTGACGACTCACAGTTGAAATTTGAAAGAGAGAGAATAACTGTAACTGTAGTATGTGACGTGACCAATCCACTCTTCGGACCTCATGGTGCTGCCTATATTTACGGACCTCAAAAAGGTGCCTCACCAGAGGACATAAGAAAGCTGGACCTTGGTTTGAGGAACTTTAATGCGGTGGTCAAATCAAAATATGGGAAGGATCTGTCAAGCATTGCCGGTGGTGGTGCAGCTGGTGGAATTGGTGCTGGAGCTGTAGGGCTTTTAAATGCAGAATTGCAGCCAGGTATTGAAAGCGTTATGGAGATTAGTAATTACAAAAGTCATTTGAAGGATGTCGATCTAGTTGTTACGGGTGAAGGAAAAATGGACAAGCAAACAGTCCAGGGGAAAGTCATCGAAGGTGTATTTAATTCAGCAACTGAGAAAGGGATACCCATGTCCATTGTTTGTGGGATAGCTGAAGATCTGGATACTATCAGGCTAAAAATTAATTCACCAATATATCAATTGAAGACTGATGGCTTATCACTGGATTATGCGATTGCCAATGCAAAAGAGTTGGTCGAATTAAGGGCTTTTGAGGCGATTAAAGACTTTACTGAGAAAAGGCACGAGTATTAACACTTATGAATCTGTCACTCAGTTTTTTCTCTAAGAAGCGGTTCTGACTACATTAACGTTTTTAAAATTTTTTCTTCTACTAAATATCTGAAACTCAATTTAATATTTAACGTATGTTAGGGTCATGTGGAGAGCGACCTTGGTTTGTAGCATTGCTGCACTGACCTGTTCCGTCAGTTTGGCACAGCTCAAACAGTTTTATTCCGTTTCTGACGATGGTACATACGATGCCATCAACTTCACATTAAATGCCACGTCTGGCTCTTGCTATATTCGGTCAGATGCCAATAATCTTCCCCTGAATATTTACGGCAATCCGGATTTCGAAAAAATTAATCCAAATTTCCAGTCCTGGGTTGAGGATAGAACGAACTTCGTCAATCTTGATTTGGAAGATTACAATTCTTCTGGCTTCAGTACAAGTATTAGCTATAATGTATTCGGGCCGGATAAGAAGGGTAAGAACTTTTGGAAAATTTATTTATCGAATAAAAAAGAGTACTCACTAAACCTCAATTACGGTATTGGAATGGCTGATGTTGATCTTGCTGGAGTCCCTTTAAAAAATCTGAATATTAAGACAGGCAGCGCAGATGTCACAGTGAATTATTCACAGGAATTGAGCAATCTCATTGAAATGGATACATTTTATGTGAAAGTTGATTTGGGTTCTCTTGAAGCCAGAAAGATGCACCTCTATAAGGCGAGTACCATCATTACTGACATTGGTTTTGGAAATGTAACCTTAGATTTTAGTGGTGTGCCTGTAAAGAGAAGCTCCATTGAAGCGATGGTTGGAGCGGGGAACCTGGAAGTACTCTTACCACGAAAAGGTGCACCTGTAATTATATATATCAATAATTCTCCCCTTTGTAGTGTCCGATTAGCTAAAGGCTTTGAAGAAGTTGACGACAATGTGTACGTAAATATGGACTATGAGTCATCCGCTGAGAACTTACTTACTTTTAATGTTGATGTCGCTTTGGGCAATGTTTCCTTCAAATACAGCAAGTAATTAGACGTTCCTCATTGACGAATACCATCTATCTTTGCCTCCTTTAGAAAAACAGGTTGGAGGCTCTATCTATAAAAAATATTACTAAAGAATACATCGGGCATGTTGCCTTAGATGATGTTAGTATATCTGTCCCTCAAAGCAGTATATATGGGTTACTAGGGCCGAATGGTGCCGGGAAAACAACCCTTATAAGAATTGTAACTCAAATTATTGCCGCGGATGCAGGCGAAATTTTCTTCAAGGGTAAAAAAATAGAACCGAAGGATATTTTCAGAATCGGCTATCTCCCGGAAGAAAGAGGCTTATACAAAAAGATGAAAGTCGGTGAGCAGTTGTTGTATCTCGCACGGCTTAAGGGTGTCTCCAAGACGGAAGCAATTCATAAGATTAGGTTGTGGCTTAAAAAACTCGATCTCGAAGGTTGGTGGAACAAAAATGTACAGGATTTATCCAAGGGAATGCAACAAAAGATTCAGTTCATTGCTACTATCATGGCAGATCCTGAGTTGATCATCCTTGACGAACCGTTTTCCGGCTTTGATCCCATTAATGCCAATACTATAAAGGATGAAATCCTTCAACTTAGAGACGAGGGAGCGACGATAATATTTTCAACACATCGAATGGAATCTGTTGAAGAATTGTGCGATCACATTGCATTGATTGATAGGTCAAAAAAAATATTGGAAGGGTCTCAGGAAGATATCAAAAACAGCTTTAGATCCAATACCTATAGAATAGAGCACAGAGGGAAATTAAGTGACTTACCTGAGCGATTTCAGGTGAATGATTCTGCTGATAGTGGCATGGGAAATTGGAAATCAGAGATTACCATTTTAAACGGTGAATCGGGAAATGATCTCCTAAAACATTTGATTGAAAAATCAGAGATTGTGTCGTTCAATGAGAAAATTCCCACAATGAACGAAATATTCATAAGTAAAGTAAACGAAGGAATAAATGAATAAAATATTCCTCATATTAAGTAGAGAATACCTGGTCAGGGTCAAGAAGAAGTCCTTTGTGATTATGACCTTTTTGGGCCCGTTACTTTTTGCTGGTATTACCATAGTTCCAATTTGGTTGAGTTCAGAAGCTATTGAGGAACGAGTGGTTTACATCAAAGATGACACTGGTCTTTTTCAGGAAAAATTCAGAAACACTAAAAACACCAGGTACATATTTGTTGAAATTAGTATTGAAGGTGCTAAGGAGAATGTAAGCGAACATCTTACCCCCAACCTATTACATATTCCTGCATTTGATTTCGGAAATCCTCAAGGTGTTGTCTTCTATTCCAATTCTAATCCGAGTTTTTCATTGATGAATGACCTCAATCGGCTTCTTAAGTCTGAGATCGAAGAGATCAAATTGGCACGGTCAGGGTTGAATAGAGAAGTGATAGACAATCTGAAAGTTAATCTGAGTATTGATACAGTAAACCTTTCCGAGGGTACTGAAAAAGAAAGCAATGTTGGAGTCGCTACCGCGGTAGGGTATATCG
>JAJCYL010000258.1 GCA_029262955.1 Cytophagales bacterium
GTCTTCCTAAGTGAAATGCTCTTCTTTCAGGGTCCCTTCCAGGAGATCCTGAGAGGAAGGAAAAAGATGTATGGTCATTTAAAGTGGTTATGAGAAGTTTCGTAACTTCAAATGGATTTGTAACAACAGATGCGTAGACTACACTTTATCGGTATGATGCTGCTTTGTAACTTGATGGGTTGTACTTCCTACAATGAATGCGACCTGGAAGGCCTCTGGCAGTTAGAAGAGGTGAAAGTAGATGAGTGGGTAAGGCACTTTAGTCCAACGTACGTTGAAATCAATGCCAATAACAGTTTTGCGGTGTCAAGGACTGACGGCGATCTTGCAGGCATCTATAGCTTTAAAGACGACAAATTGATCATGAGGAGTAATGATCAGGGCTGGTTCAATAACACCAGGGCAGTATACTATGTGGATGGCCTCATTTTATTGCGTGGGAAAGATTCGCACAAACGAAACGCCAAATTGAAGTTTACCAGGATAGACGAAGCGCCAACCTTCGTTGATTTTGAAAATAGAATTGTGGGAAAATGGGAGCTCTATGCCATCATTAGCGAAGGGGAGAAACAGGACCTCATCAATACCTGGTTTAGCATCGACAGTGACGGTAATTATTCCATAGATGACGGATCAGGTCATACCGAACAAGGAGCAGCACTAATTAACCCACGTCATCATAAGATCTTCTTTGCCCATGACAAAACCGAATGGAGGACCTGGTTTTTTGGTCGTGAGCTACGGATGAACAATGACCAAATGGATATTCAGTACAGGTTACGTAAGAGTCAAACGAACTGAGTTTAGCCAATAATACCTTAGCAATTTACCTAACCGCTCTCCAATCTGAGATCTCATCAAGCGGGTAGATGGGACGAGGAATTTTTTTGTAATTCAAACGAAACACATCCAGTTCTGTAGTGCCTGCCGTACTCACATTAAAGGTTTTGCGGTTGTAAAGACCATACATGAGTCGAAAGGGAAAGAGGTTCTTGACTACTACAATATCAGCTTTCCACAAGCTCAAACCCAAATCCACAAAAAAGCTTGGACTAAATGCAGGGCAAGGCAATTCTGTAAGGATCAAAAACACATTGGCATTTCTGACGATTATCGTTTTGCCAAAATTTGTGTCTGCCTTTTTAGTTAATGTGCCTGAGTAGGATAAGGAAGCATTGTATTCCTTTTCTAGTTTTTGCCCGATTTTCAAAGTCACCTCTTCACCAACCTCGAGTTCAAACACACGCTGTGTCTCAACTTTGTCACGAACCTGTAAGTACGACCTAAGATCTGTTTGCATCAGATGTTTAAGGATATGCGTATTCTCCCCAGGACCGCCGGCTGCTACGATATCAGAAGTATCACAAAATACAGTGGTGCCAAAATTCCTCCTGAACTTCATGGCTGCAACCTTTTTGGTAGCTTCTTCTACAGATATTGGTTCGGGGTGTTTATTATCCTTAACTGACCAGTTAGAATCGGCCAATTCTTCGACCTTAGCTCGGGCCAACTGGGGATCACTGTCAGTTATTGCAATACAGCTCCACCCCATTTCTTCATCATCCAGCCAGATATGAGACATGAAATTAGAAACACTCAATACACCTGGCTGTTTCTCCATTCTTTTCATGCTCTTGAAGATCTTTCTCATTGGGTTTAGGAAATCAATAGTCATTCCGCCACCCTTGAGTAGAGGCATTTTTAGGAAGGCCATAGTAGGCGTGACTTTGCCATCTATGGTGTCCATTAAGAGCTGTGCCGCTTTGTTACCAACCCTAAAATGATCACGATGGGGGTTGGTTTGATAGGCATTGATGAAAGTGGCCAGCTTCACTTTTTCCCTGGTGATATTGGCATGCAGGTCATAACTGACGCCAAAAGGTACTTCGGGACCAGTGAGTTTTCTGATGGCTTGAAGTAAATGGCACTCCGGATCCCGCAGTCCCTCAACACCCATGGCACCATGCATGGACAGGTAAACCCCATCTATTTGATCGATCTCTTTTAATTTTTCCAGGATATAATCATAGAAATGGGCATAGACCTCTTTTTCTATCGGACCACCGGAGGTAGCCCATGCAGACAGTATAGGAATGGTTTTAAACTTTCTTTGAGGCTGCCGATTGACTGCATCTATGAATCCAGCCAATTGGAATTTCTTGTATTTTCGGATGCCTTCTGTGAGTACATCTTCACCATAAAACAAGGCCAATGATTCAAACTCCCTGATGGTGGTGGGCACCTGGGAGAAGGAGTTGGTTTCCTGGTGCAGCTCAATGAGCGCTATTTGCTTTGTCATTGTTTAGGCCTAATGATGTATTCCAATTACCAGGAAATGTACTTATACATCACCCTGATCAGTCGGTAGGCTTGATCCATGTTCTCGGCCTCGTACTCTACAGTATAGCCATCAATACGTTTCATTCCGGGAAAACTCATAACGATATCGGCTCGGGTGGTGGTAGCTGTCTTAAGCCTTAAAGTGGTAGGTTCTCTTACGGTTAAGGCTTTTGCTTTAGAAAGATTCTTTAAGGCATTCGTGGTTTGTTTGCTTAACCTATCTCTTACTTTTTCCGGGTGAATTAATTTGGCAGCACTTGATCCGATGGCTGTTTTGGTGACTACTAATTGACAGTCAACCAGCTGGCCAAATTGCTCAGTAAACACTTTATCACCAGACGCCAGGATCACGGGAATGCCTAGGGCCCCGGCATAGAAAGCATTCAGACCTCCTTCGCCTACTTCAACCCCATTGATCCAAAGACCTTTTACCGAACCTGATCCAGTG
>JAJCYL010000259.1 GCA_029262955.1 Cytophagales bacterium
CAAGTTGCCCACCTCTTCTAACCGCATTGTTATTAAAGTCAAATGTTGCTCCAAGCGCCAACTTCGGTGTTTCCTCACGTTCAAGATCCGATGCGAAATAATCGCCCTTATTAGTGAATTCACCCATTGGAAGAAATTCAATCCTCCCAGTGTAATCATGACCACCGGGATTAACAGCCGTAACATCCCTACCCTCACCAATGGAAATCGACACCATTTCTTTAATCACCATGTTACCTATCTGGTTTTTATGTCGCAGTTGCACGCCAATGTCGCGATCAATATTAAATCTTGAGTTGACGAGACTTCGGTCAACAAATTGCAACTTTTGAGAAGAGATTACTCGTTCACGATTGCCAGGCAGTTTTGTCTGACCGAACCACAATTCCCAATTATCAGCAAATTTGTACTTGAGTACAGCATCAAGGATAATATTAGCAGTTTCACTGTTTTGAACTAGATCACCACCCCCGGAATTTCTTGTATCCCGATTGGAAAGTCCAAGCTCAATTTTATAAACAAGTTTTGGTGAGAATGCATACCCATCAAACTTTAAACGGGCCCTTCTCACCAGTAATTGATCTGAGTAATTGTCCGTATCAAGGTTAAGCTCCCCAACATATAGTGTTTGAAACCTGGTGCTGAATTTCATTTCAAAGGATTCATCCTCGGCCTTGATTTTAATGCCATTGCCGAATGAGTTTTTAGTTAATTGAGCACTGGCACAGTAAGGCATTAAAAAAATGATCAGGGCAGCTAATCTTAGCACCTCAGAGATTTTCATAAGTAAAATATTAAGTTGAATAGTTATTATGGGACAAAGTTAAATTGCCAATAAGGACTTATTGCACAGGTAACTGAATGATAATTCGAACTTAACATTTAGGTAACATTGGAATAGGGCATTCTTTGAATCTCGAAAGTACATTTACATTTGATTTAAAATAAGTCGCCTATTTAGGTCCTTGTTCTTGTGAACTTTAACATTATTTATCAAGTTTACCTTGATATGTCCTTACGATCCTAAGCTATCATGCCATCGGTTTCATTCAACTCACCCCCACAATAATTTATTATGAATTTCGGCTTCTTTGAATTTCTCCAACTTTTTGGTGCTCTTGGTTTCTTTATCTATGGCATGAAAGTCATGAGCGAAGGCATCCAAAAAGTAGCTGGTACCAAAATGCGCCAGATATTAAGTGCGATGACTTCAAACCGGGTTAAAGGGGTGTTTACCGGCTTCGCCATCACAAGTTTAGTTCAGTCATCATCTGCTACAACTGTCCTGGTTGTCAGCTTTGTGAATGCAGGTCTTTTATCCCTTACTGAGAGTATTGGGGTAATAATGGGTGCTAATATTGGCACAACCATAACCGCCTGGTTAATCTCAATTGTTGGGTTCAAGGTGAAGATAGCGACTTATGCTATGCCAATAATCGCAATAGGATTCCCGATGCTTTTTTTCAGTAGGAGTAAAGTGAAATCCTGGGGTGAAGTACTGATTGGGTTTGCGCTATTATTTTTGGGACTTACCTTCCTTAAAGATTCAGTACCTGATCTTAAGTCCAATCCTGAAATACTTTCCTTCCTCTCAAGCTATACAGATCTTGGGTTCTTGTCAATCTTGATTTTTGTTGCAATCGGAACGTTGATAACCGTTGTGGTTCAATCCTCAAGTGCGGCAATGGCACTAACACTTGTTATGGCAAATAATGGCTGGATTCCCTTTGATTTAGCCGCAGCCATGGTTTTAGGCGAAAATATCGGAACTACAATAACAGCTAATTTGGCGGCAATAGTGGGTAACGTTCATGCCAAGCGAGCTGCAGCAGCGCATTTGATGTTCAACATATTTGGTGTGCTTTGGATTATTATATTGATGCCTTACTTCCTAAGTGCCATTGATTCTTATATGCTTTCGAGCAGTGGTACTTCACCATTATATAACGCAGTTGATATTCCAATCGGTCTTTCCATATTCCATACCAGCTTCAATATTATTAACACCCTCATATTGGTGAATTTTGTAAACTTCATTGCCAAAGTGGTGACAAAATTGGTGAAATCTAAAGGTGATGATGAAGAATTCCATTTGGAATATATAGGCACAGGCATGATGGATACTGCGGAACTGTCATTAGAAGAGGCTGCAAAAGAAACTTCAAAATTTGGTGAGATTACAAGTAGAATGTCAGGCTTACTTAGAGATCTTGTGGATGCTAAGAAATCCAAAAAACAAAATAAGCTTTTGGCAAAAATTAGAAAATTCGAAGAGATAACCGATAGAATGGAAGAAGAAATATCTGGCTATTTGATGAAGGTTTCTCAAGGTCAGTTGAGCAATACAACATCCGTGCGGGTTGCAAGTTTAATGAGCATTATTAATGACCTGGAAAGAATTGGAGATGTAATTTTCCAAATGTCAAAAGATATCGGTCGAAAGATAGAAGACGAACTGGAGTTTACGGAAGAACAAATTAAAGGCATTTACAAAATGTTAGATTCAATTGATGAGGCTTTTTTAGTGATGAATGCAAATCTAAAGAAGGACTACAAACAGGTAACTATTGCCATGGCTTTCCAAAGAGAAGAAGCAGTAAACAACATTCGAAATAAACTCAGAAAACAACATTTGAAAAGAATGGAAAGCAGTTCTTTTGACATCAAAAGTGGAACTATTTATAGAGACATGTTTTATGCCGGAGAAAAGGTTGGAGACCACATTATGAATGTAACTGAAGCCATTACAGGAGAGAAGGAAAGAGTAGTTAGAGAGCTTCAGCTTGAGACAGCTGATTAACTGCAATCCAGGCTAACAGACCGGAGCCAATTTCTAAGGCAGATTCATCAATATCGAATGTGGGCGTGTGTACTCCTGATATAATCCCCTTTTCTTCATTTCGTGTGCCGAGACGATAAAAGCAAGCATCTGTTTGTTGTGAATACCAGGCAAAATCTTCAGCCGCCAACCAGATGTCGAGATCTACTACGTTTTCAGCTCCCAGGTATTCAACTGCACTAGCCCGGGCAAGAGAGGTGACTTCGGGGTGATTTTTTAGAAATGGGTAGCCTTTTCGAATCTCTATTTCACAAACACCCCCCATTCCTTCAGTCAGACTCTCTGCCAGCTTTATAATTTTTTTATGGGCTTCATTCCTCCATTTTTCATCAAAGGTTCGGAAAGTGCCCTCTACCTTGACTTCATCAGGAATTACATTGGTAGCCCCAGCAGCAATTACTTTTCCAAAAGAGAGTACGGAAGGGGTTTTTGGCGCCGCATTTCTTGAAACAATTTGCTGTAAAGCCACAATGATGTGGGATGTAATCAACACCGGGTCAATGTTCAATTCTGGCATTGCTGCATGACCACCCTTGCCTTTCACGGTCATGTAAATTTCGTCTGCACTGGCCATGTACATTCCAGATTTGAAACCTACCTTTCCAGCTGGAATGAAAGGCATTACGTGTTGACCTACAATTGCATTTGGCGTAGGATTTTCCAATACCCCATCTTTGATCATAAGTGTTGCCCCTCCGGGTAACCGCTCTTCACCCGGTTGGAAGATGAGCTTAATGGAACCTTCAAATTGAAGAGTATTCTCACTTAGGATTTTTGCGGCACCCAACAAGCTGGTAGTATGAACGTCATGCCCACAGGCATGCATCACTCCGTCATTCTGTGATTTATATACAACGTTGTTGGTTTCCTGAATGGGTAATGCGTCCATGTCTGCTCTTAGCGCTATGGTCTTTGAAGTTGGATTTCTTCCTTCAATCAACCCCACCACGCCCGTATCTGCCATTGACTGGTAAGGGATTTTCAATTTGTCTAATTGTGTTTTTACAAATTGAGAAGTCTCATATTCCTGGAAAGATAATTCTGGGTGAGCATGCAGGTGATGCCTCAATTCCACTAGCTCAGGATGGATATCTTTTGCCCGACTTTTTATTGTTTCGAGGAGACTCATTCTTTAAGCGAAATCTTTTCAGGAAGAACCAGTGCTTGCCGGAATCTTTTTCTCAGAAGATTAAAATTCATTTCAGCTTCCAACCTGGTATAGTAATGACCAACTTTTACTCTAAACATTGGTTGATCATAAGTGATAACAGGTTCTTCATCAATTAAAATATCGTATACCAAATTCTTGGCACGGTTAGCATCTTCCCGACTCATGCCTGTGTAAACTTGAATGGTGAACCCGGGTAAATAGCCAATTCCTTCATTCCGAGCCCCCTTTAGTCGTAAAATACTGTCAATTTCAACTCTTAAATGCTCAGTTGGTTCAACATATTCGACATCTTCAATCCTGGCTGTTGCGCTGTTTTCTGTTTCAGTTACCATTTCCGGAATGACGGGACGGTAGCTGGATACATCTTCGTCATAACCTGTGCTTGATGATGTTGATTGCTGTATCGAAGGACTGCATCCGCTAATGATTAATACGGTTAATATGACATGGTATAACTTCATCCTTATCAGTTCTCAACTATCACACATTTGTTATTCTTCAGGTCTTCTTCAACATGTTTAAATTTGACTTCTTTCTTAACCGTTCCATCAGTGTACTGAACAGACACTTTTTCATTTCTACCGGCAATCTTTGCAGATTTTGCCGGAGCAACCTTTTCGGCAGGAGGCCTTCTTTGACCTTGAGCACCTCCCCCAGAAAGAAGAGATTTAGATTCCTCCTTGTTCTCCTCATAATCATGCGAAGACTTTTGCTGACGAGCTTCATCAACTTGAGAAGATTGTTGAACCGGAATGGTAGACTTTGTGAGAAATGAGATAGTGTCCTCATTGACCCTGGCTACAAATCTTTTGAATAACTCAAAAGATTCAAATTTATAGATGAGAAGCGGATCTTTTTGCTCATATACCGCTGCTTGAACGGACTGCTTCAAATCGTCCATATCTCGGAGATGTTCCTTCCAGGCCTGATCAATAAATGCCAGGGCTCCAAACTTCTCCATCTCTCTGATCATTTGTCTGGCATCAGTCTCAAGAGCTTTTTCGAGATTTACCGCAACACCGATCTGCTTTTTCCCATCAGTAAATGGAACAAGAACATCAACTACTGTGGCTCCCCTGTTTCTCTGGATGTCCTTTAGAATGGGTAAGGCTCTTTTTGCCAAATCAGCATTCTTTTCATCATATCTATTAAGCGCCTCCTGATAAACTTTATCGCTTAGCTCTTCATTGCTAATTGCAGAGAATTCTTCCTGATTGATCTGAAAATCAAGACCAAAAATACTGAGGCAATTGAGTTTGAAACTATCGTAGTCCTCTGAGTTTTTAGCATTAATTACAATGTCTTCGGATATCTCATAGTACATGTTAAGAATATCAACTTGTAGACGCTCACCAAACAACGCGTTCCTTCTTCTTTTATAAATAACCTCTCGCTGGTTATTCATCACATCGTCATATTCGAGCAGACGCTTACGAATAGCGAAGTTGTTTTCTTCGACTTTCTTCTGCGCTCGCTCAATTGATTTGGTAATCATGGAATGCTGAATTACCTCTCCTTCCTCTAATCCAAGCCTATCCATCCATTTGGCCACACGGTCTGAACCGAAAAGGCGCATGAGATTATCCTCCAGAGATACGTAAAATTGTGAGGACCCAGGGTCCCCCTGACGACCTGAACGGCCTCTCAACTGACGATCCACTCTTCTTGACTCATGCCTTTCAGTACCAATAATTGCAAGACCTCCAGCCGATTTGGATGCATCAGTAAGCTTAATGTCGGTACCTCTACCTGCCATGTTGGTGGCAATGGTAACTGTGCCTGGTTCACCAGCATGGGCCACGACTTCAGCCTCCCGTGCATGTTGCTTTGCATTCAACACCTGATGTTCGATGCCTTTCATTTTGAGCATTCGGCTGATAACCTCCGAAATTTCAACTGACGTAGTACCTACAAGTACCGGTCTTCCTGCTTTTGTGAGTTCAACAATTTCGTCACTTACGGCATTGAATTTTTCTCGCATGGTTTTGTAAACCATGTCTTCCCTGTCGTCCCTGACAATGGGTCGATTGGTTGGAATAACCACAACATCTAACTTATAGATCTCCCATAATTCACCAGCTTCAGTCTCAGCTGTTCCTGTCATACCAGCCAATTTGTGATACATTCTGAAGTAATTCTGTAGGGTTACTGTTGCGTATGTTTGAGTCGCATCTTCAACTTTTACATTTTCCTTTGCTTCAATCGCTTGATGAAGGCCGTCTGAATAGCGCCTTCCATCCATCACACGACCGGTCTGCTCATCAACGATCTTTACTTTGTCCTCAACGACTATATATTCCGTATCCTTTTCAAAAAGACAATAAGCTTTAAGTAATTGGTTTATAGAATGTATTCTTTGAGCCTTCGTTGTATAATCCTGGATCAGGGCTTCCTTATTGCTAAGTCTTTCAGACTCTTCTACACTGGTGTCGTTTTCAATTTTTGAAATCTCAACTGCAATATCAGGCATGATAAAAAAGTGCTTGTCCTCACCTTCATTTGTAATGAGGTCGATGCCTTTCTCCGTCAGCTCTATACTGTTATGTTTTTCGTCAATGGTAAAATAAAGCTCCTGATCCGCTTCCGGCATCATTTTCTGATTGTCCTGCAAATAAAAATTCTCAGTTTTCAGAAGCACCTGCCTCATACCAGTTTCACTGAGGTATTTGATTAAAGGCTTGTATTTTGGAAGTCCACGGAATACACGGAAAAGAGGTAGGCCACCTTCATCCGAATTGTTATCAGCAATCAACTTTTTGGCCTCACTAAGGTATTGCTGGGCTAACCGCTTCTGAGCCTCTACTAATTTGGCAATGCGAGGTTTCAACTCATGGAATTCGTGTTCATCGCCTTTTGGAATAGGCCCTGATATAATAAGAGGTGTTCTTGCTTCATCCACCAGTACTGAATCCACTTCATCCACCATGGCATAATGGTGTTTGCGCTGAACCAATTCCTCCGGATTTCTAGACATATTGTCCCGGAGGTAATCAAAGCCGAATTCGTTATTCGTACCGTAGGTAATGTCAGCATTGTATGCGGCTCTACGTTCTGGCGAATGGGGTTGATACTTGTCGATACAATCCACTTTTAAGCCATGGAACTCAAATATGGGTCCGTTCCACTCAGCATCTCTTTTTGCCAGGTAATCATTTACGGTGACAATATGAACACCTCGTTCCGCTAAAGCGTTTAAGTAGGCCGGCAATGTCGCTACAAGTGTTTTTCCCTCACCGGTAGTCATCTCTGCAATTTTGCCTTGATGCAAAACCATACCACCAATAAGCTGAACATCATAATGGACCATTTTCCATTCAACTTCGACACCACCTGCTGTCCATTTATTTTTCCAAATAGCAGTTTCTCCCTGAATGTCAACGTGACTATTGCCTGCGGCAATTTCTTTATCCCGATGAGTTGCCGTAACCTCCAGCCGCTCATTCTCAGACAATCTCCGGGCAGTTTCTTTTACCACTGCAAAAGCCTGTGGCAGCATTTTCAACAAGGTCACTTCAAGGGCCTCATCTCGCTCTTCTTCGAGTTTGTCGATCTTTGTAAAAAGCTCTTCTTTCTCAGTTACCTCTAAATCCGGATTTTCATCGACGCGACCCTGATGAGTTGATATTTGATCATCTATTGATTTGAGATCAGACTTAATAAGTTCTTTGAGTTCGGCAGTTTTTCCACGCAGTTCGTCATCTGAGATAGCACGCAGCTTTTCAAACTCCGCATTAATTTCTCCAACTAATGGCATGAGTAGCTTAATATCCTTATCCGACTTGGTGCCCATTAACCGGGCAAACCCCTTAGCTATCGTCCCTAACATTTGATATTATTCTTACTTAATTTGAAATTTTAAAATTAAACGGTTTAAGCGAGCAAAGGTAGGTCTAAATGCTGATTTGTTCTTCCGCAGCTCATTGCTTTAGATTTCCAGGCGTCCCTCAAATACCGGAGTTGCAGGCCCGGACAAATAAATTTTCTGAAATCCTTTCTCACCCTTTTCATAAGTCACTTTCAGCACACCTCCCAGGGTATTGATTGTAACGGGGCTTAAAATTCCTTTTACACTTGCTCCTAAAGCTGCGGCTGTAACACCCGTCCCACACGATAGCGTTTCATCTTCCACGCCTCGTTCGTACGTTCGAACAGAAATACTGCTATCGTTCATAATTTCAACGAAATTTACATTGGTGCCGTCAGGAGAAAACCTTTCATCGTATCTTATTTCTTTTCCTTCCTCGAAAACATCCAGTTTCTCAATGTTATTCCTGAAAGAGATGTAATGTGGAGAACCGGTATTTATAAATTGATCATCCCCATATGAAGTGATACTGGCAACATCGAATAGTTCAAAACTTACCTGGTCATCATGGATGCTGCCTTTATGAACGCCATCAGTGGTGAGAAAAATCGTTTCATTTCCAATGATTTGTAGGGAGTGCGCAAAATGAATGGCACACCGACTGCCATTTCCGCAAAGACTCTTGCTGCCATCTGAATTGAAATAGACCATTTCAAAATCATATTCTCGGTGAGTCTGGATCAGAATCAGGCCATCAGCGCCAACTCCTCGTTTCCGGTCACAGAGGTGTGCAACTTGCGCTGTGGTTGGCACCCACTTCAGGCTACGGTTATCAACCATGACAAAATCATTGCCAGTGCCTTGATATTTGTGAAATACAAGTTTCATCGGCATCAAAAATAAAAAAGCCCTCGAGATGAATCGGAGGGCTTCGAAATATTCTGAATTGAAATTATAATTTCTCCTTGATTCTGGCTGCTTTGCCCTTCCTGGATCTCAAGTAATAAAGCCTGGCTCTTCTTACCCTACCTTTTCTGACAATTTCAACTTTATCCAGGTTCGGCGACAACAGTGGGAATATACGTTCTACTGAAATTCCGGAAGACACTTTTCTAACTGTAAATGTCTCACCGTTAGTATTCGGATGTTTTCTCTGGATGACAGTTCCCTGGAATTGCTGAACCCTTTCCTTGTTGCCTTCTTTAATTTTTACGTGGACATTTACTGTGTCCCCCGACTGGAAATTCGGAAAATTCTGTCGGTTCTCTTGATACTCAGCTTCTACTAATTTGATCAGCTCACTCATGACTGAAATTGCTTTAAAAAACGGAGCGCAAATATAGAATTATAATCCTGTAATTAAAAGACAGTCTAAAAATTATAAATAATAAAAGAGATAATTTTTATTGTCCGATCATTACAAAGGCTCCCCAGTAATAGGGTTGGCTGTATATTTCCCGCAGCTTTTTCTGCGCAGTAATAAAGGCAGAGGGTTTATCTCCTGTTCTAAGCCATTCAGAATAAAAGTTGGTCATGAGCTGCTGTGTTGCGTCATCATCGACTGTCCACATAGACATGATAATAGTTTTTGCCCCTGCAATCTGAAAAGAGCGCTGCAAACCATAAACCCCTTCGCCATTGGTAACTTCACCCAGGCCCGTTTCACAAGCAGACATTACCACTAATTCAGTGTCATCAAGATTCATATTCATGGCTTCGAACGCTGTTAGAATACCATCCTGACCATCATCTTCTCCAACAAGAAAATCCCCGGAGCTTAGGAAACTGTTTGCACCTGCAAATATCAGTCCTGAGCGAAGCAGAGGATTTTGCACATAATCATCCGTACTTCCAACTTCAATGACATGATCGTCTTCCAGGAAGAAACCATGAGTGGCAATATGTAGGGTATGAGGATTCTTAATATTTTTCAGGTTTGTTTCGATTGCTTGATCTTCAAGATATGTGATTGGCACCGCGTTATTATCAGTGTATAGCTCCTCAATCAACTCAACTTCCTTTTTAGTTCCCGGAAGTAAGGCCAGTAAGCTGTTGTTATCGATATATCGTTGGAGATTACCGCGTAAACCACGAGATATACCGCCCCTTGTTCCCCTACTTTTTACTTCTCCGGAATCATCTCCATTTGAAGCCGCAAGCTTTTTATCTTCATAGGATCCCTTGTCATAGTTGGGATAACCAATGAGGTACGCTTTTTTCTCACTTGGTGATAACTTTGGCGTATCAGCATAGGCGATAAGGTCTTTGGTATTGGACATCACCTGAATGGCAACCTCATCAATTAGGTATTTTCCCGTAGCTGGATTTAGTAACGTATAGATACTTATTTGATTGAATACGCCGTCCGGAGAAAAATAGATCTTATCGATATCCTTTAATCTATTGGCAATTGGGCGCCATAATAAATTGTATGAGAACTCATCATCAATACTAAACTTAATCATGTTTCTATAATAAGAAAGGAACTTTGTTTCCAAATCCTGACCACTTCTTAAAAGGACCAAATCGGGGTAATCCTTGGTATCATGTTTGACTACTAATGCGGCATAAAAGATTTCTCCATTGTAGTAACCGGCTGAATCAGGCAAGAAGTTTCGAAACCTTATAATTTCTACGGCCGCTTCATTTGGTTTTAATTTCGCCTGAACGTCCTTCCAGGTTATCTTTTTAGTTGTAAATGTACTGGCGAATGCTTTTGACGAAGCACTCAATTCTCTCTCCTCTTGATTTGCCAAAGTGCTAAGTGAGTCGATCAAAAGATTCCTTTCCTTTGCGTCAAGTTCGAGTGTGCTATAGAGTTTTGAGAGTTGTTCTTTGTAACTAATCCAGGTATTGTACTTATTGATTAATGTACTATCTCCACTGTCGAATATAGACTGGCGTACTTTATTGGTTGCATACATGATCAGTCCCTTAGTGGCTAATTGATAATCATACATCAGCCCATTCAAATGGCGATTTTCGCGGCTGCCTTCAAAAGCGAAAGAATTGAATTGTTCAAAGGCAGGTTTCAATTTGGTTGAGTAGAACTTAGCCTTTTCTTCTTCACTGAGGATTGGGAAATAGGCTTCTATCTGTCCAAAATAGTTGTTGAAGGTTTCTTCGTAATAATCCTCGGCTTCATCGTATTCCTTCTTGGCCCATTTCAGGATGGCCATTTTGTTGGTGGACTCAGCATACAATGGATGGTTCTTACCCAATTGTTTGCTTCGAATGGCCATGGCTTTCTCATATAGGTTATCCGCCTCCTGGTTTCGTCCAACACTGGCATATATATCTCCCAGGTTGGAGGTTACCCATGCGTAATCAATTTGATCTTCACCAAAAATCGATTTGTAGATATCAATGGATTTCTGTTGGTATTCAATGGCCTCATCAAAGCGAAAACTAATGCGATAGAGATATGCCAATTGAGTCAATGTATTAGCATAATAGTAGTTTTCTTCACCGAAAAATTGATTGAATATCTCTAAGGCCTGCTTATACAATTCTTCGGATTTACTGAACTGATAAAAGTCCATATAGGTATCGGCCAGGTTCCCAAGAGTGATAGCATAAGTAGGATCTTCTGAACCATACAGCATTTCTTCGATTTCCAATGTTCGTTCGTAGTAGTCTTTGGCTAATTCCGGATTACCCAGGCCCATATTGACTGCCGCTGTGTTGTTGTAAATGGTAGCATAGAATTCCTCATTCTCACCTGTCAGTCTTTCCAGGATGCTTGTGGCTTCATCAAGTATCTCAAGAGCTTCCGGGTATTTGCCCATGCCTTTGTACAAATTTGCATAGCTGATGAGGGTTGATACATAATCAGTTGAAGCATATAAACCTTGTTCCTGGAAACTCTCCAGAGCGGTATTTAAACTTCGTTCAGCCTCTTGAAAAGCACCTTTATAAAAATAATTAGCCCCTAGTTCGGCATGAAATGTAGGATAGGCTTCATTTGATTTTTTAATACCCTTGAGCGTCTTTTTATAGAGGTCAATGGCCTCATCATATTGGCTGACATTTTTGTAGTGAACACCAAATGCAAGGGCTGTTTCAAGATATTCGGTACTCTTAGGCCCGAATTCTTCGAGATCACTTTCTACAAGATCTGTATATATCAATTCAGC
>JAJCYL010000260.1 GCA_029262955.1 Cytophagales bacterium
TGCCGGATGAGAGTCGTTTTATGAAGTATTTGCTTAATGCGTTGAGGGAAAATAATAAAGGCTATCTAACAGCCCGGCAATTATTTCATGGCATTGAGACGGCAGTGATTAATAATACCCGCAACGTCCCGCAGTATGGCACCATCCAAAATGCCGGCGACGAGGGAGGTGATTTTATATTTATCAGGAATAAAAATTAGTCAGTTAAAAAATGAATAACCCAAATTGAGACCCATGGTGTTGCTAAATTGTACATCTGGGTTGCTAGTGATGTCATTAAAGCCGCGATTGTAGAATAAACTAACCCTGAAATCACCTACAGGAATCAGCATATCTAACCCAATTCCGTAATCGAAATTTTTTAATGTTCTTACCGAAGCATTAAGAGGGGAATCCTCCAATTTGACCTCTCCATTGATTTTATACCAAAACCTGGGACCTGCACTTAATTGAATGTTTTTGTGTGATTTTATGGAGAGAGAAATTGGTAGTTCCAAATAGTTGCCTTCATAAACGAGTTTTCCATTCCCCAAAGGAGTGCCGAGTTTGTCGGTCAAACTGATGTCGTCAGCAGAACGTTTCTGGATAAATCCCAATCCGCTTCCAATACTAATTTTATCATTAAGCTCGTAGAAAACACTGCTTTGCACCTGGAAACCCACTTTTCCGGTTTGAGAGCTTGATTCAAATTGACCAATTGTGAGGTTGGGGCCTGCCATCACACCCATTGAAAATGGTTGTGCATGGATCAAGCTGGATGAAACCAGTAGTGAACTGACTACGATTGCAAAATGTTGGAGGCCTTTTTTCATGAGGAGTTATCTGGGTTTTATTCTAATACGCCGTTATCACCTATTTATTTTACTCAGTGATAAAAATTTTGGCTAACCAGTGGCTCGGTGATGAGTTTTTGGTCCCTCGCTGTTCCAACCCATTGGATTGACTTCAGAAGAGGTGAACGACTTGCCTGAATTTCAGGGGCTCTACGATGCAAACCTGTCACGATTTGTCCCTGAAGCTATTTTAAGCGGCGGTTGTTTTCCGAATGCCGATGAAGTTTCTAAAGCTGATTTGGGCTGCGGCTAGTAACTGATCAGGAGTCTGACTCCTCTTCTTCCTGAATCTCCTTTGCTGGTTCAGGTGGTGGTACAGCCTTCACTTCCTTTAAACCTGGCTTGGAATCGATTTTATTAAATTTATCATTGACTCTTCGCCTCAAATCGGCGGAAGCCACGAGGTACCGATTTTTCCATAAGGTCAGTTTCATCTCCAAATCCTCTGGCAATGAACCTTCAGCTTTTTGTCTTTTAAGCAACTTATTTAATTCCTGTCTGGCAACATCAATCATGATCACCAACTTCTGTGTTGGTATATGATAGATTTTAAGTTTTTTCTGTGGATCCATTGAAATTAACTTTTTTGAAGATTACTGGTCACATGAGCTGTACTTCAGCCTAAAGTTACAACCAGATCTTCGAATTACCGCCTTTGTCCGCCTTCATGCCCAATTTGGTAAAATTTGGTTATTTGAACTTAAGATAGTGATTTCAACGGAATACAGGCATATCAGTGGTCTAAATGAATTGATTCTTAGGAATAGGCTCGAATTATTAAGGTATAGTAGAAATTCATTCCCACATTTAACGCTTGCTTAAGTATTCTTAACTTACTTAAGCTCAAACTAAGCGAGATAAGCTTAAGAATTTCCATATATCTTGAGGACTGTCTGTCGAAGATCTCTGCCTGCTTCCGAACAAACAAACTCAATTTTTTCAGCAATACTCTTAGGGGTGACCCAATCCCCAAAATTTGCATTGGGCATAGCTTCCCTATTGGGAGGTGTATCTATAATACTTGGTACAATCACCGTCGCCCTGGCATTATTGGTTTGACTATCGGCATTAATTACTTCCGCCATATTCAATACCATTGATTTGGATAACGCATAGGGGAAGACTGACTTGAAAGCGTTGACCTCGAAGGCTGGTTTTGCCCCGATGAGAATGATATTTCCTAAAGATTCCTGTGCTTTCATAACTCGAAGTACTGGCTGAACGGTGTTCAAGGCAGTTTGGAAGTTCAACTTGATCATCTCATTGATATCAGAGATGTTGCTATCAATTAGAGTCGACATAGCAAATCCACCTACTAAACAAACCACGACATCGATTCGTCCGTATTCTTCGGCTATATCTAATACGAACTTTTTAGTGGCATTAGCATCCAATAGATCCACAGGTTTGTAATTGGCTTTTGGGTGGCCGTCGTCGGCATTTAAAGCTGGTTCGTAGGTGCCGACCACCGTAAATCCTGCCGAAATCATTTGGCTGGTTACCGCTTTACCAAGATTGCCGGTCGACCCGGTGATGATAGCTACTTTAGACATTGTCAATGTTCTTGATGATGTGAGAGAGAAAGTCAGATCAAATATCTGCTTTTTTTAAATTACAGAGTAATCAGTAATCAGTGAAGTGATGCCATGACTTAAAGTCATGGCATCACTAGTACTAGGAACAGGACTTTGAGTCATGGCATCACTGAGAGACCTTAATTGAAGAGGTCAGAATGTGACCCTATTCTCACCAGTTTGATTTGTTTGGGGGATACAATTTGGATCCAAATGATCAGGCTTGATATGACATGAATTATCATTTTCCACATCAGTTACATTTATAAATGCACTAATTGGATGATTTTCCACATTTGGAATTAGTATTGCCTGTTCTCAACCTCTTCAATCAATGAACTCACCATTTAAGTCTCTTACATTCTGGATATTTGTATCTCTCATTATTGGTCTTCTTTCAGGTCATATTTTCGGAGAGACAATTATCCCATTGGCGGATTTCGTTTCCAATGTATTTTTGAAACTGCTTAAGATGGCGATATTTCCTCTGATGATTACTGCCATCATCTCAGGACTAATCAATATTGAAAGAGACAAGGGAGTTGAGGTTTTAGGCCTAAAAACATTGACCTACTTTTTCTCGACCACCATCATCGCCATAATAACCGGTTTGGCCCTTGCCATGATTTTTTCACCAGGAACTGGCGCTCCAATGAGTCTTGTTTCATCAGCCGCTGATCTTTCTCTTAGCAGCAAAACATTTACTGAGCTGATCATTGACATTATTCCCGACAACCCATTCAAAGCATTTGCCGAAGGACAGGTCCTGGGAATTATTACATTCACCGCACTACTGGGTTATTTCATGTCAAAACTCTCTCCCGAGTACAAATCGCAATTAACGGCAGTAGTTAATCCCATATTTGAAGCTGTCCTGAAATTAACCACCGCTATCATGTGGACTGCTCCGATTGGTGT